>CBIHPU010000203.1:0-6603 GCA_966211935.1 uncultured bacterium
TTTTGATATTTGAAATGTTCGCGGGAACCAATAAAGGGAAATATCAGGAGTAAAAAAATATTACTTGGTTGGTACCTTCATGTGAGTTTCCAGCGCTTCGATTAAAGCTTCCTTCCTGGCAAGTTCTGATTTCAGGTTGGCCAGTTGCTGGGTGAGCTGTTTAATATCTGTCTTCAGTTTTATTTCTTCATCACTCCAAATATTCACATTGTAATATTGCTCTTTCATGTTGGCATAATTTGCCATCACTTCAGGATCGCGGAAAAAGCTGTAAAGAGGAATACGAAGTTCTTTTGATATAAGTTCCAGTGTGCGGATCTCAAGCGTTTTAGTTTCAAAAGCGTGATCGAGCTCCGATTCTGTTAAATTGAGATGCTGTGCAAGGTCCTTATAGGTATAGTCAGATTGTTTTAAAAGCCTGACAATCTTCGCTTTCAGGTTCATAATTACACTAAATTACCTCATTTTACGCAAATAACGTCATTTAGTTGCCTGAATTCGGTCAATTAGCTCCTAATTCCGATTTAAAGGATTTCTGGTACTCATCCCACTTCATTTTTTCCCAGGAGCCGGTGCCAAAAAATTTCACTATCGGTTCAAATTGCTGCGGAGGCATGTATCCTTGCAGAACATCAACCCTCTTTACATCTTTCGATAAAAAAATAACGGAAGGAAAAGCCACATTATATCCCTGTAATATAGAAGCGGCAAACTGGTGAGTGCTGCGTTGCGCGTTTGCAGGATATGGATTGTAATAAACAAACTGCTGTGCTTTTTGCGATATCTTTTTTACAGCTCCCTTGTTGTCTCTCAAAGTGTCAGGAACATTAACGGTAAATTTTACGGTATCCCTTGTTTCAGCGTCAAAACGTACGCAATAAAAATTTTCGTTCATGTATTTTGCAATATGTTCATTGCCAAAAGTATTTGCGCTAAGCATTTTGCAGGGCCCGCACCAGGTTGTGTAAACATCCACAATGATCATTCGTGGCTGCTTTTTATTCGCGGCGATAGCCTCCTCAAAGCTCATCCATTTTACCGGTCCGTGGTCCTTTTTGTTTTTGGTAAATGAAAATGTCAACGCGATCAGGCTCAGTAATCCCGCCGATATGAGAATGGTTCTGAATACTTTCATACCGGTAAATATAGCAAATTAGGGACCATTTTCTTTTGCAGGGAAAATGGTTAACATGAATTGGAGAATGCGTAAGTTAGATCATGCTTCTTTCATCCTTCAGAGAATGACAATCGTTCACAATATCAAGAAGAGCGTTGGGGTTGAGAATATTTATTCTTGCTCCTTTGGTTGAAATGATGTACTCATCTTTTAAGGTACGCAGCGCACGAACAACTGATTCCGTTGCAATGCCTGTGTAAGAAGCAAGATCATCGCGGCTGATATTGAAAACATTTTCCGGATGCCCGTGCGTTCTGGAAAAAATGGCGTTAAGCATAATAAGACTTGCTGCGACTTTTTGTTTTACGGGATATTGCGCGAGCACGGTTAATTTGTTGATCAGCATGCTCTGTTCGGTGACAAGATGTTGAATAACGTTTCTTTTTACAAGCGAAGACCTGTCGTGCAGTTCCATAAAATTCTCTTTGGAAATGAAAACTACTGTTGAGTCTTCCATAGCCGTCGCGGAGAAAACAGATTGTTGTTCTGACAACATAGATGCCATTCCGAAAAAATCGTTCGACACATTAATTGTTATCAAGCTCTCTTTGCCGAAAGGACCGTGTTGAAATATTTTTACTTTGCCCTGATTGATAACATAAATGCCTTTACAGGAATTTCCTTCAGCAAGAATCACTTCTCCTTTTTTGAAATTTTTTATCAGGCTCTTTCTGGTCAGTAGCGCAATTTCTTCATCCGAAAAAATGTGATTCAGCTGATTGGTAGCTACCGTTAATCTTTCTGAAAATGATGTCATACAATTATACATTTATTGGGGTTGATAGGTTAGATTTTTTTCTTGCTCAAATGATCGTTCTGCACGCAGTTTGCTGTATTCTGAAATCAGGTAAATGTTCAATCCTATTGAAATCAATAATAGTAATGACAAGAATAGTGTGACAATGACCAGGCTGCTGCTTTTTTTCATTTCACCACTAAGTTGGTGAAACGGTATTAAACTCTGATTTAAACAGGATTAATTTTTTTTAATCGCGCGCTTATGCCTGCAACACGATCTCAGCCTCCAGTCCATGTTTATCAAGATTGCGTAACTGAACCGTCCCACCATGTAAATGAACGATCTTTTCAGTTAACGCAAGGCCTATGCCAAATCCTGGAACGTGTTTGATGTTTGTTCCTCTTACCAATGGACCGAAGACGCGCGAGATGTCTTTTTCAGGAATGCCAGGCCCTTTATCTGTGACTGTAACGATATAGTTTTTTTCGTGTCTTTCAAGTTTTACTTTCACCTCGCCGTCAGAATATTTCAGCGCGTTGTCCAGAATGTTGTAAATGGCTGTCGCCATCAGACTTTTGTTGCAGTTGATCGGGTAACTGCTTTCTATATTTTCAGACTGGCTGATATCGCAGATAACTTTTCTTCCGCTAAATTTTTTCAGCGCCTGCTCGCGCGCCTGAAGCACAATGAGGTCTAGATCATCCTCTTTTAAAGAAATTGAAACTTCTTCCGCTTTGGTCAATGCCAGCAGATTATTCGTTAACTCTATCAGGTATTTCAATTCCTCAACACCCGACTCCATACTCGCTCTCATTTCAGGAAAACTTTTATCGTATGCAAGTGATGTCTGCATTGTACCCAACAGATTTGTAAGCGGCGTTCTTAACTGATGTGAGGAATGAGCAATAAAACTTTTCTGCGCGTCAAATGCTTTCCGCAAACGGAACAACATGCGGTTGAATGTCATTGATAACATTGCAAATTCGTCGTTGCCATTTCCCTCATCAATGGATTTATCCAGATTTTTTTCAGAGATGGCATTCACATCCAACACCATCTTCTTTATTGGCTTAATCAATCTTCCCGAAAAAAAGTAAGCGCTGATTACTGTTACAATACATCCCATAAGATTCCCAACAACCAGGATCATTTTAAGAATGTTGAGTTTCGTTCCGCCAAGTACATCATAACCAGATGCAAAAACATAATATGTGTCGCCTTCCTGCGTCAGGTAAATTATACCTGTTCCTTCACTTTTGTCCCTGTCGTAACTTAATGTTGAATCAGGTTCAAACTTTTCAGTCAACTGCCTGTAAAAAGCAGTGTCGGTTGTTTCCCTGTTCGAATAAACAATGTTCTTTTTCTCATTCATGAACAGCACCTTTTCATCAACAAGAGTTAGAAGATCTGTTTTAGCAATAGACTTGAATAAGTTGTCATGTAAGCGGTCACGGGAAATAAGCACGTTCGCGAAAATTCTGGCCTTGTTGTTCAGCCTCACCTGGAATTCCTGCTCCCTGTAGATGGAATAAAAATAATAAACGTAAAACGAGAAAAGCGACAGAATACAAATTACAATGCCGGTGAAGATCAGGATTATTTTATCCCGGATCAGCATTCTTTTACTTTCATGATATAGCCCATTCCAACAACCGTATGTAAAAGTTTTACGTTCCAGTCACGATCTATTTTTTTGCGGAGATGACTAACGTAAACATCAATAATGTTTGTCTGCGTATCAAAATTCAGTTCCCATACATTTTCAGAAATTTCTATTCTGGAAATCACTTTATCCTGGTTTAGCATGAAATATTCCAGCAGGCTGTATTCTTTTTGCGTCAGCTCTATTGGTTTATCGTCGCGAGAAACTTTTTTTGTCATCCGGTTCAATTTTAATCCTTCAAGCTGTAAAATGCTTTCTGACTTAATGGAAAAACGCTTGCTCAGCGCGCGCACGCGCAACAGGAGCTCTTTAAATTCGAAAGGTTTCACAAGATAATCGTCGGCGCCGGCATTAAATCCTTCTTCCTTGTCATCCATGCTGTCAAGGGCCGTCAGCATAATAACAGCCGTAGCATTATCCTGAGACTTCAGATCACGGCACAATTCAAATCCGTTCTTGCCGGGAAGGTTAACATCAAGAATAGCCACGTTAAACATTTTTTGCTTCACTACGCTTTCCGCCACCCGGCCATCATATGCAACTTCAATGGAATAACCTTCCTGCTCAAAGCCTTTCTTAATGAATGATGCTAACTTAAACTCATCTTCTACCAGTAAAATCTTCATAGTTTTATCTTGTATCTGTAAAAATAGGAATTAAATTTCCCCTTCATCATCGATTTTAAGTGAATTAACGAGTTGTTTTGAAAACATAAGAAATACTAAAATAAGAGCATTCAACATGATTTTCATTGGGGATTTCAAGATGCCGATGTTCATATCAGGACAATAATCAGTCTTATAATACGTTAATTTTCAGTAAATTTGTTAGTATAGCTAATTGTGTTTAAAAGGTATTTCATAATACTTCTGTTTCTGTTCTCTTTTTTTGTTTCTGTAAAAGGAAATAATATTATTGGAGGAGATATCACATGGACCTGCGCAGGTACCGGAAATTTTACATTTAAGTTACGACTGCACGTGCAATGTGGTGGTTCAGCACTTCCGGTTTCCTACAATCTGAATGTTTTTAATCATCCGAGCGTTACGAGTATTCAGGTTAATTACGTTGGGCCTACAGATATTTCTCCTACATGCGGAAGTTCAGGTACTACTATCACCTGCATAAGCGGAGGACCGGGTGCAGTTTCTGAATATATTTATATGTCTTCTGCTATTTCATTGCCGGGCGTTCCGCCGCCTGGTGGATGGTTCTTTACTTTTTCCGATTGCTGCAGATCAACAAACTCAAACCTTAGCGTCAATTCCACTTCCGGAATTACCATTTACAGTAAAATGTTTCCGTTTTCAGGAACGAATATGAATCCCTGTTACGACAGCTCACCTGATTTTCTTTCTTCTCCGGAAACAATTATTTGCACCGGCGCTTCAAACACAATTAATTTTTTTGCGTTTGATACAGATATGGATTCCATCAGTACCAAATGGGCTGAACCTCTGGACGACTTTGCGGGAAACTTCACTCCTCCTGTAAATCCAGTTCCAATTGCATTTAATTCCGGGTATTCATTTACTAATCCACTACCTAATCCGGGAGTGGGTGCAGGAAACGTTGCTGCTGTGTTAAACTCTTTAAGCGGCGATATAAAATTTACTTCAGCGCAAACCGGAACTTACAGTTATGCTCTGATATTTGAGTCATGGCGATGTGGACAAAAGATCGCGGAGGTTTATAAGGAATTTCAGCTGGCGTTTACCAATTGCGGAGTGAATCCATCACCAACTGTGAGTGCGCCTTTTTCAGGTACATATGAAACGACTGTTACAGCAGGCGCACTTGTGAATTTTACATTAACAGCAACAGACGTAGCGGGTCAGAATATCTTGTGGGAAGCATATGGTGATGAGTTTGGTACCGGTTATACAAATTCAGCTTCAGGCTGCACACAATCTCCGTGCGCAACACTTAATCCCGTTCCGCCTGCGCCTTCAATAGGAACGAGTTCAATTACATTTAACTGGCAGACAGATTGTGCGCATCTTGGACTTTCAACAAATTGCGCCGCGACAGAAAAAACTTTTCGATTTTATTTTACTGCAAAAGATGATACATGCCCGGTTCCTGCAATCAATAATAAAACTATTATTATTCACGTATTGCCTCCAAACGTGCTTGCATCTCCAACAATTAAATGTGTTTCTGTAGATGCTGCAAGTAACGTTACGCTTACCTGGTCACTTACTCCTGATCCGGGAAATTCTTTTGATCATTACACAATATTTTCTTCTCCGACACAGAACGGCGTATACACACCGATTTCAACAATCACAAATTATAGCCAGACACAATTTACTGTTCCCGCTGGCGCGAATGTTTTAACAAGCTATTATTTTATCAGAGCTTTTGGTTGCAGTGGTTTTGCAGGTTCTGCCGCAGCGGATACTGTTCGCCCGGTTTATTTGACTGTGAATAATCCTTCCAACGGAACCGCGCAACTTTTCTGGAATCCAATTTCCAGTCCGTTGCCGTCAACTTCGTGTGGATGGTATAAGATTTATAAAGAATATCCTGCGGGTGTGTGGAGCCTTATTGACTCTACTCAGTCTTTGAGTTATGTTGATACTATAACTGTATGTCAGGCTCAGATCAATTACAGAGTGGAAATCTGCGATAACTCGGGATGTACTTCAGTTTCCCCGGTTAATGGAGATGTTTTTATGGATCAGCAGGATCCGTCTATCACTCCGTTGGATTCTGTAAGTATTAGTGGAACAGGTGATGCTGTTTTAGGGTGGCAGCAGAGCAGTAATGGAGATGTAATTGGCTATGTTGTTTACCAGAAAGTAGGAGGAGTGAATGTGATACTTGATACTGTTTTTGGGATCAATTCAACCGCTTATACAAATCTGTTTTCAAATGCCACCGCGGGTAGCGAAACTTATTTGATAGCCGCCTTCGACAGTTGCGGTAACATTTCCAATCTGAGTAGTCCGCAGAATACAGTTTTCCTTACTAAAAGTTACGATGTATGTGGCTATTCAGCTCAGCTTAGCTGGAACAGTT
>CBIHPU010000204.1:0-6600 GCA_966211935.1 uncultured bacterium
ATGAAGCGTACGGCATTAAGTGAATACCGTTCGCAGGGGCGCGGAGGAAGAGGAAGCAAAGGTTCCAGCACACGCGAAGAAGATTTTATTGAGCACATGTTCGTTGCAAGCACGCACAATTATTTGTTGCTGTTTACAGAACAGGGAAGATGTTTCTGGATACGCGCCTATGAAATTCCGGAAGGAAACAAACAATCAAAAGGTCGTGCAATCCAGAACCTGATCAATATTCCGGCGGGAGATAAAGTGAAAGCATTTATTAATGTGAAGAATCTTGAAGACGAGGAATACATCAATAACAACTTTATCATTCTTTGTACGAAAAACGGAATCATTAAAAAGACAACGCTTGAAGCTTACTCTCGTCCGCGTGCAAATGGAATCAATGCCATTACAATCCGGGAGGGCGACCAACTGCTTGAAGCATCTTTGACGAATGGAAAGAACGAGATCATGCTCGCGACAAAAATGGGCAAGGTTTGCCGTTTCAATGAAGAAAAGGTTCGTCCGATGGGAAGAAACGCGAGCGGTGTTACAGGTATAAACCTTGATGATGAAGAAGGAACTGGAACAAATGAAGTGATTGGAATGGTTTGTATTGATACAGCCGATCCTGGATCCATTCTTGTTGTTTCTGAAAAGGGTTACGGAAAGCGGAGCGATCTTGAAGAATACCGGGTAACAAACCGCGGAGGAAAAGGAGTGAAAACAATTAATATTACTGATAAGACGGGCGACCTTGTTTCCATTAAATCGGTAACTGACGCGGATGACCTGATGATCATAAACAAATCAGGCATAACAATTCGTATAGAAGTGTCCGGCCTCAGAATAATGGGTCGTGCCACTCAGGGAGTTCGGCTGATCAATATTCAGGAAGGCGATGCGATTGCCGCGGTAGCAAAAGTTGATCACGAAGAAAGTGAAGAGGAAAACGGATCAATAACACCTGCACAGGAGGATACGCAGAATCCTGAAAACAACACTGAAAGCGGAGAAAATTATGGAAATACAGATGTTCCGCCGTCTGTAGAATAAGAATGATTGAAAGCGGTTGTTATGCAGCCGTTTTCAATTATTTAAACTTGCCAACAGAACAAAAAAATTTGGCAAGGGAATTGCAAATCAATCGTAAACAACAACCAACACAAATATGAAACGCAGCTTAAAAATCACAATTTTTGCGTTATTCGTTGCAACATTTGGACTGGCTCAACCTTCAGTTCAAAGCGCATGGAGAGCGTATACTGATTACACTAATTCCGTGCAGGAAGGCAAGCCTGATTTTGACTACCTGAAAAAAGCAAAAGAGAAAATAGACCTCGCGTTGCAGGATCCGGAAGCAAAGGAAAAGCCTAAAACCCAAATGTATGTCTGCAAGATCTATTATTCACTGTTCCAGTACAACTGGGAACAGGAGAAGAAAAAGCTTTCCGCTACATTAAATAAAACCCAGGCTGCTGAAGAAGCGTACGGTAATGTCTCCACCAAAGAATTTGAAATTGCAGGGGAAGCAATGCAGAAGGTGATGGAAACAGAAATGAAGGAAAAAGAAAAGCCCTATACCATGGAGCTGATTCCATTTGCAATGAACATGATGACCGATATGCAGAATCTGGCTATCGGTCGTTTCAAAGTAAAAAAATACGAAGAAGCGATGGAGATCTTTGCTGATTCATACTCAGGGTATAAAATGATGGGTAAAAAAGATACAAGCCTGATTTCTTACGCGTTGCTATCTGCAGAAAGAGCGAAGAAGTTTGACAAGGTTCTTGAATACGGAAAACTTATGAAAGACGACAAGGTTGCAAATGCCGACACCTACATGAAGCTGCACTTTGCGCATCTTGAATTAAAAGACACCGCAAACGCAGAATTAGCACTAAAAGAAGGACTTGAACTTTTTCCGAATGAAAAAGGACTTATTCTGAATTATATAGATATGCTTCTGAAACAAAACAAGGGCAAAGAAGCAATGGATTACATCGCGAAAGCGATAGAGAAGGATCCTAAGAATTGCGGGCTTTACATTGCGATGGGAGGAATTTATGCGGATATGGCAAATCCAAAAAGTCCAAAGACGGGACAGGACACCACCAAGCCTGCGAACTTTGAGGAACTGATGAAGAAAACCGAAGATTATTACCTGAAAGCTGTTGAGTGTGCTCCCAATACATTTGAACCAAACTTTAACCTTGGCGCAACATATAATAACTGGGGTGGCTGGTATTCAAATAATGCAAGTCCGAAAAACGACTTCGATAAGAAAGCTAAAGAACATTGGTTGAACGCTGTAAAATATCTTGAGAAAGCTTTGGAGATTGAACCAAATGATAAAGGCGTTATGCGAAATCTTCTCCGTCTATACAGGCTTACAGAGCAGACAGACAAGGTCGCACCGATGCAGGAAAGATTAAAGAAATAAAATCACAAAATGATTTGAAGAAAGGAGGGCCGAGGCTCTCCTTTTTTTTTGTTTCAGCTTTTTTCCAATATTATTTATGTCCAGTCCTATATCATTTCACGACCTTCACATCAAAAGCTATTTTACAATCACGATATATTTTTCAATTCTGAATGCATTAGTTAATACTGAATCGCAGGTACCTCTTGCTCCGATATACCCGATTTTTATCGTATCAGTCCCAATTGCTAGTGCTTTAAACTTCCAGGCAAGAACAGACGTGCATCCATCACAATCATTTGGCGCATCTTTAACCAAACTTATACCTATCATTTTCACATTATTCAATGTCGATTCATTTATAAAACACGTTTGACAACATGTGTTTTCATTACTATATAAATCAAATTCTTCGTTCAATGCAAGTTCATATGAATCTTTATTCTCAGGAGGATTGCAACTCAGCAAGTTTAAAAAGAGTAATGGTATGATAAGAGAAGTTTTAATCGTCATTAAATTTATTTATTCAGGAACGATCTAGAATATTATTTATTTCAACCTTAAATAAGCAGTTATTGGAAAATGATCGGTAATCGACGCTTTTATCTTTTTGTATTGTATCGTTTCAATTTCCTGACTGTGGAGAATATAATCAATACGAAACGCAGGCATTTTACCGTGGTATGTTTTTTCAAAACCACTTCCTTTTTCAATGAAAGCGTCTTTCAAATTGCCGCGAATTGTATTGTAGGCGTATGATGTCGGCGTATCATTAAAATCGCCGCAAACAATCATTTTATAACGGCAGGAGCGCATGTGCTCAGCAACCAGGTCGGCTTGCACTCCGCGACTCAAAAAACCACGCTTAAGCCTGCGAATTATATTTTTACTTCTCTCAACTTCCTGTTTTGATCCTCCCTTGTTCATCACTTCATCTACAAACTGATAATCTTCCTTCCTGAACTGAATACTTTGCAGATGCATGTTATAAATCCTGACCGTGTCGTTATTAATGATCACATCCGTGAATATGCAAATGTTGTTGGTCCTCGCGTTAAACGCAAGTTTTCCTTTCTTCACTACCGGGTAACGAGTTAAAGTTGCAATTCCCCAATGGTCAATATTCCGCAATGTAGTTGTGTATTCCGCATGCAAATGCGATGAAGGTAAAAACTGAGTTAATGTGTCTTTATTATTAAAACTGATTGGATTTTCAGACGTAAAAAATTCCTGGAAGCAAATAATATCCGGAGACTCTTCTTCCAGCATATTAAATATCTTTTCCCTGCTTTGTTTGTTATTGCTCCAGTTATACAAATCGAACAACATACAATTGTATGACATCACTTTGACATCTGTTTTAACCGGTTTCTCTTCTATTATTTCAAATTGAACATAAGAAAACAACGATCGCATTCCTAACAGAATTACCAGTAAGGATATAAAACCATGTATTCTCGTTTGCGCAAACCAATAGACTATAAACAAGACATTGGTAATAAGAATGAGAGGATATGCCAGACCAAAAAACGCCAGGGGCCAGAATGTGGCGGGACTGATGTAACGCGCCGCGTAAGCACAAAGTAAAGCGAGAATGGAAAAATAATTCAGCCAAAGCATAAAGCGGTTAAAAGCACCGAGTTTTCTTTCTCTCTGACGCTTTATCCTCTCCCGCAGTTCGGCAAAGGTTATATTACGACTGAAAATTCTCAAGGGAATATTGGCGCTGCGGATTGTGTGAAGAGTCCGTCCTTCATTACAAGTTTTCTATCTGCAAGATTCGCGAGTTCTTCGTTGTGTGTTACAATAACAAACGACTGCTTAAATCTTTCACGCAAAGTAAAAAACAATTTATGAAGTTCTGCCGCGTTAACAGAGTCAAGGTTGCCAGATGGTTCATCTGCAAAAACAACAGAAGGATTATTGATCAGCGCGCGCGCCACCGCGACCCTTTGTTGTTCTCCACCACTTAATGCTGCAGGTTTATGAGCTGCGCGTCCGGCTACTCCAAGCGTTTCAAACAGATCCATTGCTCTTTTTTCCGCAGCAGTTTTATTCTCCCCTCCAATCCACGCAGGCAAACAGGCATTCTCCAACGCTGTAAATTCAGGAAGCAACTGGTGGAACTGAAAAATGAAACCGATCTTTTTATTTCTGAATGAAGAAAGTTTGGTATCAGACAATCTCCGGACATCTGTTCCATCGATGGATAATTCTCCGGTAAAATTTCTGTCAAGAGTTCCCAGTATCTGCAACAAGGTTGATTTACCAGCGCCCGACGCCCCGACAATTGAAATTACTTCGGCATTTTCAACGGTAATATCAACGCCTTTTAATACCTGTAACGTTCCGTAATTCTTTGCAATATTTTTTCCAATAATCATCGACCTATAAAAATAAATAAGTTATCAGTGTGATCAAAAGTATTCCTCCAATATCGAGAGCAATGCCTATTAAAAACATATCCCTGGTGCGTATCCTGTTAGTTCCGAACACAATAGTATTTGCGGCGGTTGCAACAGGCAAAATAAATCCCAGCGACGCTGCAAAAGTTGCAGGAATCATCAGTTGAAGCGGTGGAACATCCAGTTTACTCTGCAACGCAATCATAATCGGCATTACGAGTTGTATACTTGCTATGTTGGAAGCAAATTCACTAATAATAGTTACAACAACACAGATTGAAAAAGTCAGAAGTAAAATATGAGTTCCTTTTAATAATTCAAGACGCATCGCGAGCCATTCACTCAAACCTGATTTTTCAAAACCGTATGCCAATGCAAATCCACCACCAAACATCAGAATAATATCAAAGCGCAATTTCTTCGCGTCCTCCCAAATGAGAATCGCTTCTCCCCGCTTTTGTCTCGACGGAATAACAAACAGCAACACAGCCGCGACAATCGCAATAGTGGCGTCACTTATAGCAGTCACTAATTTTCCTTCTTCGTTCGTAATCTTTCCAAAAATCCCCCCCCATCCTTTAAAGCTGAACGAATCCATATCAATTTTTTCGCGAGTGAGCCACAACAGCATACAAACAAAAAAAATAGTGCTAACCACCTTCTCTTCGAAAGACAACCTTCCTAAACTTTTTAATGATTCTTTAAAATATGTTTTCTCAAAGCGTATTGTCAGTCCTTTCAAATAATAACGCCCCAACACAAAAAAAGTAAATA
Organism: uncultured bacterium; assembly: GCA_966211935.1. Classification (GTDB taxonomy): domain Bacteria; phylum Bacteroidota; class Bacteroidia; order B-17B0; family Aurantibacillaceae; genus AM-1111. The sequence goes on from CBIHPU010000204.1 coordinate 5,584, forward strand.
ACAACAAGAGGAAAGATAAGGGATAACCGATTTTTGCCCAGGTCAGAAAATTCAAATCATTTAGTTCACCAAATTTTTTGTGATATTCATTGAAGAAATACATATTTGGCGGAGTTCCAACAGGAGTTGCCATGCCGCCGATTGTAGCGGAGAACGCGAGTCCAAGCAGCAACGCGGCAGCGAATCTATTCTTGTTGTGTTGTTCCAGGATTTCCTCTTCAACAACTTCAATGAGTGATAGCACCGCGCTGAGCAGCATTATGGTAGTGGCAGTATTAGAGATCCAGTTAGAAATGAGATAAGAAGAAAGCATTACACCAAAAAGAATATTGGTGGGCTTTGATCCGACAATGGAAAGAATTTTAAGCGCGATACGTTTATGCAAACCCCATTTTTCAATTGCAAAGGCCAGCATGAAACCGCCAATGAAAAGAAAAATTATATGATCGGTGTACTGTGGCGCCACATCTGAGATTGGTGCAATGCCAAACAGAGGAAGCAACAGAACAGGCAATAAAGCGGTAATCGCAAGATTAACTACTTCAGCGATCCACCATATGCACATCCACGATGCAATACCCGCCATTACACTTGCTTTGTGGTTTTCAGGATCAAGTTCAATAACAAACCAGAAAAGAAAAGCAAGCAGCGGACCTGCAACCAATGAAATGTATTTATATAAATTGCCGTTCACCAGTTTTACAAATGTAGCAGAATGATATTATATTTACGAGAATGAAAGTCCTATTTATGAAGACGATTTCAGCGTTTGCGTTATTGCTCTTTTTGAACGTTTCCTGTATTGAAAGAAAAAAAGCAGCTGGGAATGCTGAGGCGGAAATGGTTGCGCAGGGATACGTAAAAGCCGAGATCAAAAAATATGAAGTGGATGGTTGCGGTTTTATGCTGTTTTTAGAAAATGGAAAAAAATTGAATCCCGATAATCTTGCAGATGAATACAAAATTGAGGGATTAAAAGTGTGGGTTCAATTTTCAGTAAAGAAAAACACAATGAGC
>CBIHPU010000205.1:0-6585 GCA_966211935.1 uncultured bacterium
GGATTTACCTGGGTGATCGACGGTCAGGAAACTGATTATATTGCATCAATTTCCGGAGATGGTTACTCTTTCAATGGTTATGTGCAGCAGACAAATCCTTCCGTTCAGTTACCTGTTATATTATTACCGGATGTGTATAGTAAATTCGTAATCATGGGTTATCCTTTTAATGGAGCCTACCATGTTGAAAAAATACTTACACCTGAAGCACTTGTTGCCTATAAAAACAGTGAGTCAGGATCGGTAAAAAAGGCTTCGCAGTTCCCTGTGCATCCATATAAAAGCGGCAGTAAAGTTATTTATACATACGATCCTGATCCCGCAAAATGTCAGAACTGTTGGGGGTCGGGACCATCGCAAATTAATCTTGAAGATCTTCGGTTCTCCGATAAACATCACGGCAAACCGGAATTCCTTCATGTCTTAAGCATAATTGAAAGTAAAGCCGAATTTAAAACAGCGTTTTTTAATTTTTCCTGTGTGTTTGATGCATGGGACATTAATGATTGGACGCAGGATATACAGGCTGCATTGTACAATCCTTATTGGGATCCAAAAATGGGACAGGGTTCTGGTTACAGTACTCTTTGGAAAGATCAGCCCGTTGCATTTTATTCTGTTTTCCGCGATTCACTGGAGAGCTATATAGGATTGAAAATGGCTGAAAGCGATTTGTTGTTTCCGGTAGCTCTTGCGCAAAAAGACCCGCTCCTTTTAGTTAAAGCATTGAAGTTTTTTTCCCAGGAACGTTTTAAGAATATTGGCATTAGTGACCGTAAACTGGCAATTTCTATTTTGCTTGAAAACAAACTGAACGGCGATCAGATATTTGAAAAACTGATTCTGGATCTTTTATCGTTTATAGAAACAAGTGATGTGGATGACCTGCTTGCATTTGTTAAAGGCTCTAACCTTGTCGCTCCAAACAAAAAAGTATTGGCTCAGCTTGTATCGGATATTGACGATTCTTTTATTGGATTTGGCGATGATAATTACAGGAAATTAATGAAGACATTCCAATACTTATGTTCGTTAAGTCCTGGTTTTAAAGCAAAATTAAGCTCGATCAATGAGTCGAATTTTTACAAGTACAGTACAAAATTCGAATACACGTCAATTTGGAAAAGATGTTTGGATAACCTTACTGTTTGTAATCCGGCTATAATTTCTGTTTATAGTGCGCTCGACATTTCTGATGTGAGTTTCAAAACAAGCACCGAGCTTACAGCTTCGGGTTCCGTTATAATAAAACAAAAGAAATGTGTGGGAGGATTCAATTGCCTGGACATAACAGATCCACTTACTCTCGATCCATTTGATCCTGTCTTTCTGGAAGATAATTCAGAGCTGAGCATGATTAAAGAGGTTACTCAAAATGGAGGAGGAGTTGTGCCCGCAATTGTTTTGAAATACTGCGATGATAAAGCGACAAATGAAACTGCCGGAGATGTAATTAATGCTGCGATAGATGTAGCCAGCCTGGCTATAGGCGTCGGCGAACTAAAACTCGCTGTAAGTGCAACCAGGAGAGCTTTGACAATTATAGACATGGCAAGCTCACTGGCAAGTTTGGGTAATAATTTTTCAGACGATGCTATTTCCAATAATCCCGCTTTACAACCATTCTGGAGCAGTATGAATTTATTGACGGCTGGTATTGGTATAACTGACGTGACAGGAATCAGCAAGTTATCTGCAAACACTGAAAAGAGTTTAGCTGAAGCAAGTACCTTAGCCGCAGAAGCAGCAAAAAAGTCTCCGACGGAAATTGCAAACGCAGCTAAAGATTTTGCGGACAAAACCATTGCGTTGACAGGAGATCCTGCGGCATGGGCGCAACTGCCATTGCCAACACGAGCAAAAGCAAAAGTATTGCTTCAAAAACTTCTCGAAAATGCAATCGCTGGAGGTAATCAGGTATTAAGTGATAAGTTGGCTCTTGCATTAAATAAAATCGACAATCTTGTTCAGGCTGCATCTTCCACTTTTCAAAAAACAATTGACTGGTTCACGAATAATCCGTTGGTTCAGAAATTTCAGAATAACACGGTTTTTAAATCCAATGGAATTCAAATTGCGCATGTTGAAAACGGAGCATTCATTCTTGATAAAACTACAAACCTCTCGGACGCGGAAGGTGAAATCGTTGATGTGATAACAGATTGCAAATACAAAACAAGTGCGGCAGGGGAAGAAATAAATGGCGATGTGATGGTATTTAAAAACGGCAGCGAACTTCAATGTGTTGGCGGGGCCTGCTTCGTACAAGGAACGCTAATAAGTATGAAAGAGTCTTTTAAGCCAATAGAAAAGATATCTGTAGGAGATACTGTAAGAAGTTATAATGAGAAATCTGGAGTAATGACCTTTCAGAAAGTGGTTAAGGTATTTAAGAGATCAGCAAGAAAAATAATTCGCGTTGTTGCCGGGAGCGATACGATAATGGCCACGCCTGAGCACCCTGTGTATACTGATAGTGGTTGGCTCAATGCGGGCGCACTTTTCAAAGGAGTTAAAGTCAAAACAGCGTCTGCGCTAATGGCAACTGTGTTGTCAGTTGCCGCAATTGATACCAACGCAACTGTTTACAATTTTGAGGTTGAGAACACCCATACGTATTGTGTAGGTCGCTCGCAGCTTGTTGCGCACAACGATTGCAATTTAAAGATCAAGCAAATCTGTTCAACACTCCAGGATGAGAACTTGCAGGCGGAACTAGCGAAAGATTTAATTGCAAAGCCGGAGTTAATTGCAAAGTTTGAATTGAACGAGATTAGTGTTGAAGCGTGGGAGATTTTGAAGAATGCCGGGCGAAATGATTTACGAAAAAACATTTCAGTTCTTGAGGCCGTTCAAAAAGTCAGAGCCAACTCAAACGTAAATTCCATTATAAGCAAAATAAAAAATGCCGGGCTAAACACTCAACCGTTATTTCCTCACATAAATGACTTCCTGGTTGAATTTGCAAAAAAGCACGCTCAGGCGCCAGGAGGACAATTAAGCTTTGGCGCAGAGTTAGCGAATCTCGATCATTTTATTTCTAATTATCATAACCTGGATGGAGCCGGAGAATACCTTGCTGAAATGGTTCAAAGCGGGTATAAATTTAAAGGTGGCTCATATGGGTTGGATTTAATAAAAAATAAATTTAACGAACTTTCAGAGGGAGGCGGTTGGCAGCTTCATTCATTTGAACAGGGTATTGATGAAGGAACATCGAATCACAGATACGATATTAAGTTTGTTCGTGTTAATGATCCGAATAAATTTAAATTTGTAGAAACCAAAAATTGGAGTTCGGCCCAAAGTATTTCTGGAAGTACATATAATCAGTTTAAAGCATATGTGGCTTCAGGACAAAAGTGGGAATATAGATTTAAAGGTGTGGCTAACGAGATGAAGTATAAATTTCAAGACGTTTTTAAAGATCAATTAAAGGCGCAGGAATTATATCTCTTAAATACGGCATATTTTAACTCACTTGGAATTAACGACATCACCATCCTTATTCAAATGGCTAATCAGGGTTCGTTAATTACCCATTCAGTTTTAAACTTTGTCAAACAATAATCGTGTACAAAGAACTTACATCAATTCAAAATGTGTTTTTTCGGTTTCATTATCGACGCAACATTTTATATTTTCAAGAACCCAACAACAATCTATTTTACCGTAATCTTCTTACAAAATCCACGCAAAAAATTATTTCTCATATCGATTTTTCGATTGGCTTTTTCGTTGATTTTGAAAACTCTATTTTAGGCCATAATCAAATAAAGTACATTGAATTGGACTTGGATAATACGATTGTAAATACGGGTGAATTATCCATTCAAGATGTAATACCCAATAGATGTTTAATATCGTCGATTGTGTCGGTAAATTATGAAAGTAGTTTTCCAAAATATACTTATGCGATAATAGATTGGAAGAATAAGCGAGAATTATGGAGGAAGTCAGGACAAATAGATATTGTCGATGGAGTATTTTTCTATCGAACTGATATTAATTCATTTCAAGTGAAATTGATTAATGATTTTGGCCATGAAAGTTGGTCGATTGAGGTCGCATCACTCGGCCAATATGAAGAATGGAGTGATGAAAAATCTGAAAATGTTGTGATGCCAGGAAAGGTAAAACGCTTCCTTGCTGTAATTGATGATGTTTTAATTGCTGTTCTCAGCAACGAGAGCACGTTAGCTGTGGATGTGAATAGCGGGAAAATTCTGTGGCATATTACCGAGGAGATAAAAATTGCAGACAAGAGATCGAAAAGATTGTTTGTGATATCCTCAAAAAATTACTTTGAAATTGACTTAAAGACAGGAAATAAAATTGATTCTTTTAGTTTTGAAAATGGTGGTAGTCCCTTCCCTGTAAAATCAATTGCTGATAATTTCGTTTTTAATGAAACTCATATTTTCCTATATGACTCTGATATGAAAAGTTCAACCATCGGGGCTTTTAATAATTCTACCAAAAAATTTGATTGGATCCATAAATTAGATGGGTTTATTCCAGTAGGGAAAAGCCTGATTGCTGAGAATAATTACCTGTGCGTTGTTGAGCAAGTAAAAGGACAAAACAATTTACTCGTATTTGAGAAAGCTCTCCAAGTTTAATACCGTGAAATCACAACGCTAAAGTATTGTAAAATTTCTGGTATAATCCTCCGCCCCCCTTCCTCCCCACTTTTAACACTCTTTTCATCTCCCTCTGTTTATATTAATTCCTGTTTCCCTTTTTGCTCCACTGGCACTCATTTTAAGTGAAATTTATTACGCTTTAATGCAATGCTATGAATCGAGCTGTGAGATATGTTTTTTCGTTGTTGTTACTTTTCATATTAGCCTCATCCTGCACGCAGGGGCGAAAAAAAAAGCTTTATTCTACTTTCATAATCGGCAAAGACCAAAGACAATATGTTTTTAAACCTCTCCGCCTGGAAAGCGACAGCAATGAAACTGCTTTGGTTGACATCGCTTTCAGAGATACTGATCCCGAAGTGGATTCTGCTGATATTAAAATTGCCTTTATCAGCAAAGACGGACTTAAGTTTATTGACAGTCTTCAGTTCGGCGCGGAGCCCGATGAATTGATTCGCGAAGTGAAATTCAAGTTCGCTGAAAAGCAAAAGGGACAAATGATCTATCACTATTCCTGCAAAGTGCCAATTACTGTTATGAAAAAACTTTTTTCATCAAACAAATGGAAATTTATTGTCTATCGTGTAAACGGTGAAAGGATCTTTGTTCCCGCTACGAAAACAAAAAGAGGAATAAAAAGGTTAAATAAATTTGTGATGTTGGAGATTAAATAATGCGCTACATTTTTACATGCTTAGCAGCCGGAATCACCGCTGACATATCGTCAATCTCAACCCTTTTTCATTCATAAAAATATGGTAACTTTATGCCTCTTATTTAATGGGCAAAAAATTATATATTCTTGTTTTAACTCTGCTGCTTACAGCTTCCTCCTTTGCGCAGAACTGGAAACTGAAGGTTTCAAGTAATGTTGAACTTCGCACATGGAAACTTACTTCAAAAGCGTCGGATGAAACAACAACTCTTTCAGGAGCTACGATCAGGCTGGTAAAAAAATCGGGCGAAGAAGTTGCGAGCATGGTAAGTGATGGAAAAGGCGATTTCGAGATCAGCATTCCACCTTACGGAATTTATATTCTGGAAGTTTCATATCCGGGTTGCGTTACCAAAAGATTTTTTATTGATAGTCACGGTCCAAGCGAAGATAGTGATCAGTCGTTTGAATTTGCAATTGCGGGAGTTGTTTTATATAATCCGCATCCGGGTGTCGATTATTCCGGACTCAAAAAGCCGTTAATTAGTGCAGTCTTCAGCGAGAAAAGTAAAACGTTTGAAGCTGATGTACCGGCAATGCAAAGAGGCTTAGCGGTAAACACAAAGATTTTTAATAACGAACAGGACCTTATCAATAAATTTTGTGACGCGAATAAGAGTGGCGATGACGCATTGAAGAAAAATGATTGCGCCAAAGCAAAGAGTTTATATGAGCAGGCGCTCGCGGCTATGCCTGGAGAAAAATATCCTACGGATCAGTTGGCCAAAGCTGAAAAATGTCTGAAGGAAAGGGAAGATGCCGATCAGAAAGCAAAAGCAGTGGAAGAAGAGAAGAAGAAAGCGGCTGAGTTGGCAAAACAAAAAGAGGCGGAACTGAAGGCGCAGAAAGAAAAGGAACTTGCAGATAAAATAGCACGCGAAAAGCACGAAAAAGCCCGTGAAGATTCTCTGAAAGCAGTTGCAACGAAAAAAGCTGAAGAAGAGAAATTAGCGAAGGAAAAAGAGTTAGCAGATAAAGCAGCAAAGGAGAAGTTGGAAAAAGCTCGTCAGGATTCTTTGAACGCAGTCGCAGCGAAAAAAGCTGAAGAAGAGAAATTAGCAAAGGAAAAAGAATTGGCTGATAAGGCAGCAAAGGAAAAGTTGGAAAAAGCTCGTCAGGATTCTTTGAAAGCAGTTGCAGCGAAAAAAGCCGAAGAAGAGAAATTAGCGAAGGAAAAAGAATTGGCTGATAAGGCAGCAAAGGAAAAGTTGGAAAAAGCTCGTC
>CBIHPU010000206.1:0-6563 GCA_966211935.1 uncultured bacterium
GGAAAACGCCGGGAAATCGCGCGAGTAATTGCTGAAAAATAAATGATTGTTCACGGTATCAATTATAGGTTTAACCAGCGCATTAAAATCCTGCAGTGGAAATTCATAAAGAAAAACTTTGTCATTGCGGATGATAATGCGGTAAATTGCTTCTTTGCAGATTACATTGGTGTATCCCATAAAATCCTGGTACAATTCCTTTGCTTCACCTCCCGCCTCTGGAACTTTAGCGGCGCTTATCTCATTTTGAAACTCGTCAACCAATCGAACCATTGTTTCTTCCATGCTCCTGACAAAAGTTAACAGCACATATTTATCTTCATAAAAATTAAAGTCCGCAATGCTGTATTTTGGCGAGCCGAAAACAGTATCGGGTTTTGGATGCGCAACAATGTCTACCGATGCCAGCATAAAACTGTCTGTTTTCATGTACACATATAATTTTAATGTATCATCTCCGCTTTCAAGTTCCAGCTCTTTAATTTCGCTTTTATAACCAAGCCTTCTAAAAAGTAAAGAATAGTGTTGAACTTTTGGCAACAGCAATTCAAAATTTCCGCGTCTGTCTGTTCTGGTACCAAACGTTGAATTATTTAATTGTACGGCTACATTCTCAAGCGCTGCTCCGTTTTCCTTATTAATCACTTTGCCTGTGACCAGAATTACATCCGGGTCCTGTGCATAAGAAGTTCCTGCCGCATGCAACAAAATAAAAAGAAAGACAATCCTTATATATTCTGTATAATTCAAATCTCTTTTTTTATAAGACGCGAAGTAAATTTAATTCCATAAATGATAACCAATAAAAAACCCCTCCGCGTTGCGAAAGGGTTTCTAAATTTATCTGGTTTATTACCCGATCTTATACATCCAGTTGAATTTATCTTCAACTTTCCCTTTTCTAAGATTTCTAAGGTATTCATCAACTTTTGGGGAGAACTTGCGTTCTTCTATTCTTGGAAGTTCCATTACTGAATCATCCACGCCTATTGCGCTGATGTGAGCAATAGTAGCCGCTGTACCTGTTCCAAACGCTTCTTTCAATTGTCCTTTCTGGTGAGCTGCAATTATTTCTTTAATTGAAATTTTTCTTTCCTCAACTTTAAAGCCCCAGTCGCGCGCAACAGCAAGCACACTGTTTCTTGTAATACCATCAAGAATAGTATCGCTGAGCGCAGGTGTTACCAATGTATCGCCAATTACGAACATAAGATTCATTGTTCCGCTCTCTTCTACAAATGAATGTGTTTCCGCATCTGTCCAGATCACCTGCTGAAATCCTTTTTCCTGTGCAAGTCGGGTAGGGTAGAGTGAACGACCATAATTACCTGCAGCTTTTACGAATCCCACACCGCCCGGAACGGCGCGTATAAAATGGTTTTCTATCAGCACGCGTACGGGTTCTGAATAATATTTTCCTGCCGGGCAGGTAATCACTATAAACTTATATTTTTCTGAAGGACGAACTCCGATCGCTTCGTCAGTGGAAATCATAAACGGACGGATATAAAGAGAGCCTGTTTCGCTGGTAGGTACCCAGGAGGAATCAATCTTCAGCAACTCATTTAATGAAGCGAAAAAAAGATCTTCTGACACATTAGGCATCGCCATGCGTGTAGCTGATTTATTCAGGCGGTTATAGTTGTCAGTAGGTCTGAATAATGCTACTTCGCCATTGGCGTTTTTATACGCTTTCATTCCTTCAAAAATAGCCTGACCGTAATGAAGTGCAGCCAAAGCATAACTCATTGGAATGTCACGAAAAGGTTCTATTGTCGCACGGGCCCATTTTCCATCTTCGTATTCAGCAACAAACATGTGATCGCTAAAGACCTTACCAAAAGGTACGTTATTTACATCCTGGTCGTGAACGCGGGTCCTGTTTGTTCTGTTCACCTTAATCTCAAATGTATCCGTCAACATATTAAATATTTATATTACAAATAAGGGGATTTTTTTTAAATCAGCAAATTTTTTGGGCTTCAATTTACTCTGATCTGCCGACGGAACAGCATAATTTAACGCTGCGTGCTTTTTGATATCTGAGGAATTAGCTTCATAATAGGCAGCGGTTGTGTTATACGTCTAAAAAAACGGGCAGTTGCAATATGTAAAAGTTAATTTACAATAGGTAGAAAAGGCCATTTTTTAGCAATTAAATCTCAAACTTTTTAGGTGAATTCTCGTACAACTTAAATGAAAGGAGTAAACACTAATAACACCCGGTACCTTTTTCGAAAGAAACAGGATGGTCGATGTAAAATTTACTTTAAAATAAAACAGAAAGAATGCGGTAATACCACACTGCATTTATTCAAAGAACCCCGTTTCCGGGGTGAAACCTGAAACAGTTGACGCTTTTTGTGAGCCTGCTTTTTCGCTGAAGAAGCTTGCGTGAAATTTTATTGATTAAAAAAAATCTCATGATAATGAGATTAGGGATCAGTATTGCCTCTAAAAAACGAAAATTTCTTTACAATGATCAATATGAAAGTAAGCAAACGAACTAAAATTTTTGGACATGAAAAAGTATTTACATATAGTATTTGTGTTGTTACTGATGGCAATAAGCCTGGTAACAAACGCGCAGGTCGGGCAAAGCACAAAACAAACTACGCCCGGTGGAGTTGATGAGGCCGCGTTGTGGCAACATTTTCTTCAGCATCATCCCGACGGAAACGGATGGGATGAATTTATCGCTTCCCGCAAGCAGGATCATATCAATAACCAAAATAGCAGCAATGCAAAGTTACCTTTCGTGCCCGTTGTTAACCTTGGATGTACAAATATTGATTTTGAAGATGGAACATTAAATGGATGGACCGCTTCAACAGGTTACAATCCTGCTTATAATACTGCGGGTTGTTGTGCAACCGCGGGTGGCGCGCAGGTAATTACCAATGGTGCTGCTGTTGATGCCTGTGGTGGGTTTCCTGTTGTTGCTCCAGGCGGATCATTCTCGCTTAAACTTGGAGATAATAACGTTAACGGAATTGCGGATCGAATTGAACAAACGTTTAACGTTACTGCAAACCAGACATTCTTTACTTACAGTTATGCGGTTGTGTTGCAGGATCCCGGACATACTGCCGCAGATCAGCCAAGTTTTCAGATCGACATGATTGACGGAAATGGTAACCAGGTTCCATGCGCGCAATACCAGGTAAGTGCCGGACAAGGAATTCCAGGCTTTCAGAATTCAACATCGTGCGCGGGTGTTATTTACAAACCGTGGACAACAATCATTATGGATCTTTCGGGATATTTAGGGCAGGCAGTAACAATTCGTTTTACAACTTATGACTGTTCTTTAGGAGGACATTATGCTTACGCTTATATAGATGGCTCATGTCTTCAGTACAATACTTCAATTAATGATACTGTTTGTAATAACAGCACATTAACACTGAACGGTTTTCCCGGCGCAGGATCTTATTTGTGGAGTGGTCCGGGCGTGGCGGGCGCAACCACACCTTCTGTTGTCATCAACAGCTCAGGAAATTATTCTGTGTCTTCAATTTCTGTTTCGGGTTGTCCGCTGCCAAACATTAATTACGATATCAATAACGTTCCCGCGCCGGTTGCATCATTTGTTGCATCTAACACCATCAGTTGTAATAATTCAGTGAGCTTTGTGAATACAACAAATTATTCGGGTGGGAACGCCGGTTCATCTTATTGGAGTTTTGGCGATGGAACAACATCCATGCTTGATAATCCTACGCACACGTTTCCCGGTCCCGGAACATACCAGGTTCAACTCATCGCTTATTCCGGTAATGGTTGCAGTGACACAACATTTCAGAATATTTCAATTATGCTTCCGCTTAGCTGTTCATTTTCCTATACAGGGAACTGCGCCCTTACACCAGCTCAGTTCACAGACAATTCTTATGTAGCAGGCGGTACTATAGTTTCCTGGTATTGGAACTTTGGTGACGGTACAAGTTCATCGCAGCAAAATCCATTGCACATTTATGCAAATGCCGGCACTTACAACGTTGTTCTTTATGTAACAAGCAGCAACGGTTGCAGCGGAAGTGATACTATGCAGGTTACCGTTAGTCCTGTGCCGCAGGTAAGTTTCCTCTCAAATAATGTTTGTTTCGGACAAGTAACTCAATTCACAAATACTTCAACTATTCCCAGTGGAAATATTATTTCCTACGCGTGGGATTTTGATTCAAATGGAAATACGGATAACACTTCTCAAAATCCAGGCTGGACCTTCCCTTCATCGGGAAACATGAACGTTACTCTGATTGCAGTAAGTAATAATAACTGTTCCGCGTCCTGGTCTGGCCCTGTAACTGTTTATTCTCAGCCAACAGCAAGTTTTTCTGCCAACAATAGCTGCGAGGGACAAGCAACCCCATTTATTAATAACTCTTATGTGGTTGCGCCCGGTGCCATAGTTTCATTCAATTGGGATTTTGGTGATATGTCATCTTCTTCATTGGTAAATCCTTCTCATGCATATGCAACTTATGGAAACTACAACGTAGTATTGACGGCAACTACAACTGACGGTTGCGTGGGAACTTATGCAAACTCAATCACAGTGTATCCGGTGCCGCAGCCATCGTTCACAGCGCCCGCGGTCTGTAAAAATCTTCCAACACAGTTTAATAATACTTCATCAATTGCAAATGGAACAATTACGGGATATGCGTGGGACTTTACCAATGACGGTTCAACTGATAACATTTCACAGAATCCTAATTTTGTTTATTCAGCAGACGGAACATTTAACGCCGAGCTCACTGTTGTTTCCAACTTCGGTTGTGTTGCCACACTTATTCATCCGGTTTCTGTTTATCCGGCGCCAAATACAAACTTCGTTGTTTCTTCTTCATGCTTCGGAACATCAACAGTTTTTACTGATCAAAGTACGATCAGTTCAGGAAGTATAATTGCAAGACACTGGGATTTTGATTCTAACGGAAGTATTGACGCAGTAACCGCGAATCCAATTTACGTATATCCTACAGCGGGAATGAAATCTGTCAGCCTGTACACCTGGAGTAATAATATGTGTCAGAGTTTGGCGCAAAAAGTTGTTTACGTAAATCCAACGCCGCAGGTGAATTTTACTACTACAGATCCAGAAGGTTGTCCTGCACATTGTACCTCATTCAACAGTTTGTCTTATGTTACAAGTGGAAGCATTGTAGATTACAATTGGGATTTTGGTGATAACTCAGAACACGGGCAGGGAGTAACTCCTTCACACTGTTTTGAATCGGGAGTGTATGATGTTACGCTCACCGCAACAACAGACAGCGGATGTACAGCTTCTGTAACATTGAATGATGCGGTAACTGTTTATGCAAGACCGGTTGCGGGATTTTCATGGAATCCATTTGATCCGGATGTGCTTGATCCATTTGTAAGCATTGATGATAATAGTGTAAATGCTGATCACTGGTGGTACGATTTCAGTGATGGTACAACCGATACAATGTCAAATCCTCAGCACACATTCAATACAGAACAGCCGGATAGTTTTGAGGTCACACAAATTGTTTGGACGGATGAAGGATGTTATGATACAATTAAGAACGTGATCAACGTAAAACCTGGCTACGCCATATATTTTCCAAATGCTTTCACACCGAATAATGACGGCATCAATGAAATATTCAAAGGTGCGGGCGTGGGTATAATGACATTTAAAATGTGGATCTATGACCGTTGGGGAAACAAGATCTTTTATTCTGAAGATATGGAAGAAGGGTGGGATGGAAGAGTAGAAGGAGGAGGAAGCGGTAATATAGCGCAACGTGATGTGTACGTATGGAAAGCTGTGGTGAAGGATCTGAATGAAAAGGAGCATAAGCTGATGGGTCACGTAACGCTGGTGAGGTAACAGCTTACAATAAAAGTTTCCCGGAGAAAATTTCTTCGGGAACTTTTATTTTATCAGTTCGGTGATCTTATCATCCCACGTAAAATTATTTACTATCCAGCCCTTGTTGTTTTTGTAATAGATGAAATTAAAACGAAGTATGTGGTACTCCATGCGTATCACATAAATTTCTTCCCGAAGGAAATCGCCGGTATTTTTTACCGATAAAAGTTGATAAGCGATAAATTCACCATACACGTCCATTGCTTTTTCCATTGTTTTGGTGGTCATGTCTTTCATGTCCTCAACCTCCGCTTTGTTGGCAGGCCAATATTTTTTTAATTCATCCAGGCCTTCCCCGAATTTCTTTTTAAAAAATTCCTTTACAACTCTTTCACTCAGTTTTGCGGTCTCACTTGTGTCCTGCATGTAAGTTATTTGCGCGTTGAAACTTACTGGCAGAGTTAAAATGAATATGTAAATAAATATTGTTTTCATTTGTCTGAATTATGGGTTTGAAGATTTGTAATACTGAAATCTACTGTTTGATGTTATTATTAACTGCAAAAAAAAAGCCTCAATTGCTGAGGCTTTTAATGCTGAGTGAAATTTTATTTTGCCGCGTCTGCAAGGAACTGCGCCAATCCTTTATCGGTCAGCGGGTGATTTAGAAGCGCAGTAATGGCGTTAAGCGGACAGGTTGCCACATCCGCGC
>CBIHPU010000207.1:0-6561 GCA_966211935.1 uncultured bacterium
GGATCATGGCGATAGCGTTGTTTTCGCTCGCGGGCGTTCCGCCTACTGCCGGCTTTTTTGGAAAAATGTTCCTTCTTACCGCCGGTGCATGGAAAGGCAATTATATTTTATTGACGTTGGCGGTTCTCAACATGGTCATCTCTCTCTATTACTATCTAAAAGTTGTGAAAGCAATTTTCATAGATAAAAGCGAAGATCATTTACCAAAAATTGAAAGATCCCGAACCATGAATCTTGGTTTGATCGTCTGCATGCTGGGAGTTGTCGCAACCGGCTTTGCAAGTGTGCTGTACGATTATCTGAATAACCTTTTTAAATAGCGGAACAAATGGCATTGAATCCAAATCATATATTTGAAGAATTTGGCGAAGTAAAATGCTCAGTGATTGAAAAAAACTGCAGTCAGGAACGAGTTGATTTCCTGAAAAAACTTCTTGAACTGAACGGATTTACCGTTGTTGTTGCTTTGAGCCCGCCGCCAAAAGCTGCGCCTAAACCAAAAGAAGGCGAAGCGCCTCCTGCTGAAGCTCCTGCTCCTCCCCAAACATTTACCATCGGCGTTACAGATTTGTCATTCAATACTATGAACGCGATTTATAACCGTGAGTTGAGTACTGCAGAAGGTGCAATAGTAACTCCGGAATACTGGAAGCAAATCAGTAAGGAATCAGTGGTTGATTCATGGTACTGGAAAAAATAAAGGTTGATCGAGATACTTTCAGATTGTACGGTGGCCGATCCAGGATCAGGATCTCTTTTTCTTCGGGATTTTGTAGCCGATCTGCTTGCGAGGTTTGGAGTTTTCTTTTTTCTCAATTAATTCGTCCAGATAACGGAAAACAATTTCCATGTTCTTGCCATGGTTTTCGAGCTTGCTTTTTATTTTTTCAATTTCAAGCCTTAGCTCGGTATTGTCTAAAAACATTCTTCTTAAATGTGCAAAAATTCGCATGATCTGAATGTTTACCTGCACGGCTTTACGGCTATTCAAAACACTTGATAACATCAGCACACCATGTTCAGTAAATGCCATTGGAAGATAACGTGCGCCGCCCCATCTTGAGGTGCCAAATTGGCTCCTCAAGTTATTGAATTCGGTTTGAGTTAATTCAAACATAAAATCTTCAGGGAAACGCTCAATATTTCTT
The DNA here is from genome assembly GCA_966211935.1 of uncultured bacterium. GTDB lineage: Bacteria > Bacteroidota > Bacteroidia > B-17B0 > Aurantibacillaceae > AM-1111. The sequence goes on from CBIHPU010000207.1 coordinate 1,149, forward strand.
TTTACCTGCCGTTTTAATTGCTTGTTTTCTACCTCATATAATTCAGCAAGATCGGTATCCAGCATAACTTTCTGCCCTCTGATAAGATAAATCTTATTCATAACAATTTCATCCGAGAGCGCGACAGCTGTTGTTTTCTTCGTCATAAGATATGTTTGGTGCTCATAAAGGTAAAATCTTAAGATTGAAAATTTCGAACTTCAAGTTCAGAGACCCGGATAAAAACTTTTCAACATCCGCTTCTGAAGCTCCTGCTCCTCCCCAAACATTTACCATTGGCGTTACAGATTTGTCATTCAATACCATGAACGCGATTTATAACCGTGAATTGCGTACTGCAGAAGGTGCAATAGTAACTCCGGAATACTGGAAGCAAATCAGTAAGGAATCAGTGGTTGATTCATGGTACTGGAAAAAAAAGAGGTTGAACGAGACACTTTCAGATTGTACGGTGGCCATCCAGGATCAGGATCTCTTTTTCTTCGGAATTTTGTAGCCGATCTGCCTGCGGGGTTTGGAATTTTCTTTTTTCCCGATCAGTTCATCCAGGTATTGAAAAACAACTTCAATATTTTTTGTGTTATTCTCGGTTTTCCTTTTTATTTCTTCAATTGCTAACCTTAATTCAGTGTTGTCAGTGAGCATCTGTCTCATCTGTATAAACACACGAACAATCTGAATGTTTACTTCAATTGCTTTTTCACTGTTCAAAACACTTGCCAGCATTACTGCTCCATATTCTGTAAATACATAAGGCAACACAGGAGAAAATTTTAAATTCGTTAGGTGCTCAAATTGTAAAATAATTTGCTCTTTTTCCTGATGGGTAATCTGGAACATAAAATCATCAGGAAACCTTTTCAGATTACGTTTAACCTGTTCATTCAAACGCTTTGTTGTCACACCGTAAAGTTCTGCCAGATCTCTGTCAATCAAGACCTTTTTGTCTCGTATGACGAGAATTTTACTGATTATGATTTCATCCGGTATTTTCACAAGAAATTTACTCTTTGCCATAGTTGAAGTTTGATAGGTGGTCGCAAATTGCGACCACCTCAATTATCTCTGCAGTTCACTTAGTCATGTTTTTTGCTCTCATTGCGTGTTCAAATTCGCGACACATTGAAATCAACGTTGAAAATTACTTTTTATAAGGTCACATACAATGGCCCTAAAGATCAGAGAGCCGGATAAAAACTTATCAACATCCTCCTGCAAGGCCAAAAAAAAGGGTACGAATCCCTCGTACCCCTTGGTTTTGTTGAACTGAAAGCTTTTATAAAGCCTTCAATGCAACCAATCTGTCCCAATGTTCTCTTACACCTATTTCAGCCTTCGATAACAGTGACGCCGCATGCGTTGGATTTTGCCTTTCAAGAACATTAAAACGTGTTTCATTATAAAGAAATTCTTTCAACTCCAATGATGGCTCTTTACTATCCAATGAAAAACGTTGTCCTTTTGGTTTTAATGGGTTATAACGGAACAATGGCCAGTAACCTGCTTTCACCGCGTTATCCTGCTGTGATGCTCCATGCGCCATATCATATCCGTGTGCAATACAATGACTGTATGCAATTACAATTGATGCGCCCGGAAACGCTTCAGCCTCCTGGATGGTTTTTATCGCGTGAATATCATTTGCGCCCATTGCAATTTGCGCAACATACGCGGAACCGTGAGCGATCATCTGCAACGCAAGATCCTTTTTACCGGTTGTTTTTCCATTTACAGAAAATTTCGCGCTTGCGCCGATTGGTGTTGACTTGGATTTTTGTCCGCCGGTATTTGAATACACTTCAGTATCTAAAACAATAACATTCACATTTTCTCCGGTTGATAAAACATGATCTAATCCGCCAAAACCTATATCGTATGCCCAGCCATCTCCGCCAATTATCCAATGCGATTTTTTTACGAGATGATCCGCGATGATCTGAAGTTGTTTTGCTTCAAAACTGTTATTTGAAATTCTCTTTCTCAACTCCGCGACATTTTCTCTCTGTTTACGGATTCCATTTTCTGTACTCTGATCAGCATTTAAAATTTCATCGGCGAGCTTCTCTCCTATTTCATTTCTTAGTTTATTTACAAGGGCTCTTGCAATATCTGTCTTCTTATCATAAGCCATTTTTATTCCAAGACCGAACTCCGCATTGTCTTCAAACAATGAGTTCGCCCAGGCAGGACCATTTCCTTCTGAATTCTTCGTCCATGGCGTAGTTGGTAAATTACCTCCGTAAATCGAAGAACATCCCGTCGCGTTGGCAACAACCATTCTATCACCAAACAACTGCGACAATAATTTTACATAAGGTGTTTCACCACAACCGGAACAAGCTCCTGAAAATTCAAATAGCGGCTGCAGCAATTGAGTTCCCTTCACTGTATTTCTATTGACACGCAACCTGTCAATTTCCGGAAGAGATAAAAAGAAATCCCAATTCGGAATCTCAGTTTCCTTCAGCGGAATCTGTTCCTGCATATTAATCGCTTTGTGTCTTGGATCAGTCTTACTTGCTGTCGGGCAATACTCAACGCAAATATTACAACCAGTACAATCTTCGACAGAAACCTGCAACGTATAGGCTTCACGATCCTTATCAAATTCTTTACCGATCGGTGCAATATGTTTAAATGCGGCAGGAGCGCCGGCCAACTCACTCTTATCATAAACCTTGCAACGGATCGCCGCGTGAGGACAGATCAGATAACACTTACCGCATTGAGAACAAAGATCAGCATCCCAAACAGGCACCTTATCTGCAATGTTTCTTTTTTCAAATTTAGTTGTGCCAACCGGATAAGTTCCATCAACCGGAAAAGCACTCACCGGCAACTCATCGCCTTCAAATGCTAAAATTTTTCCTAAAACATTCTTTACAAAATCAGTCGCGCCTTCAGCCATCACACTCTCCGTAGCTACGTTTCCTTTAGCTTTGGCTGAATAAACTACTTCGTGAAGGTTGGCAACAGTTTGATCAACCGCTTCAAAATTTTTCTGCACAACCTTTTCCCCCTTTGCAGAATAAGATTTTTTAATGGCGTCTTTGATTTTCTGAATTGCTTCATCCTTCGGCAATATTCCGGCAATAGCAAAAAAACAGGTCTGAAGAATAGTATTAATACGTGATCCCATTCCTGTTTCGCGGGCAACTTTGGTTGCGTTCACGACATAAAATTTCAATTGCTTTGAAATAATCTGTTCCTGAACCTTCTCGGGCAACTTATCCCAGATTTCTTCTGCTGAATAAGGAATATTCAAAAGAAATGTAGCGCCATGCTCTGCATCTTTCAACACATCGTATTTCAGGATATAATTGAATTGGTGACAAGCTATGAAATTCGCTGATTGGATAAGATAAGATGAACGCATAGGCTTTTTTCCGAAGCGTAAATGCGAAACTGTTAAGGATCCTGATTTTTTTGAATCGTAAACAAAATATCCCTGTACATAATTATCTGTCGTGTCACCTATAATTTTAATAGAATTTTTATTGGCGCTAACTGTTCCGTCTGCACCTAATCCATAAAACAAACCGCGGAAAGAATGCTGTTTCTCCAATGAAAAAGCTCTATCGTATTCCAAACTGGTAAAACTGATATCATCTTTAATTCCGATAGTAAAATGGTTTTTCGGTTTATCATTCTTCAATTCATCAAAAACAGCTTTTACCATTGCAGGTGTAAATTCTTTGGAAGCTAATCCATAGCGACCACCAACAACAGAAGGTTTATTGTTTTCCCAGCCTTCCATTATTGCATTCACTACATCCATGTACAAAGGCTCACCAATACTTCCAGGTTCTTTGCAACGATCAAGTACCGCAATTTTCTTAACTGATTTCGGAATGCTATTGATGAATTCTGTTACAGCCAAAGGACGGAACATGCGCACATACAGATAACCAACTTTCTCGCCGGAATTATTTAAATGTTCAACTGTTTCTTCAACTGTCCCCGCACCAGACCCCATTATGATCACAAGACGATCCGGATTCTCATGGCCCACATATTCATATAAATTATAATTCCGTCCGGTCAGCTTTCCGAATTTTTTCATCATGTGCGAAACAATAACGGGCACACCTGAATAATATTGATTTGAAGCTTCGCGGCTCTGGAAAAACACGTCAGGATTTTGCGCGGTACCACGAATAGAAGGATTCTCTGGAGACATTGCGCGATTCCGGAAAGCGAGAATGTCATCCTCATCGATCATCGTTCTGATAATTTCATCAGAAATTACATTCACCTTAGTTAATTCGTGTGATGTTCTGAATCCGTCAAAAATATTCAGGAAGGGAACGAGAGATTTCAATGACGAAGCCTGAGCGATCAAAGCCATATCCATTGCTTCCTGTGAATTGCGACCGAATAACATTGCCCAACCGGTTTGACGCACAGCCATTACATCGGAGTGATCACCAAAAATAGAAAGAGCATGTGTTGCGAGCGCGCGGGCGGCAATATGAAAAACTGTGGGAGTTAATTCACCCGCAATTTTATACATATTGGGTATCATCAGCAATAAACCCTGGGAACAGGTAAACGTAGCCGCTAAAGTTCCGCCCTGCAAAGCGCCGTGTATTGCACCAGCAGCTCCTCCTTCACTTTGCATTTCCATGACGCGCGGCACTTCGCCAAAAACGTTTTTAATGTTTGCTGCGGACCACTCGTCACAAAATTCTCCCATAGCAGATGAAGGTGTGATAGGATAAATTGCACAAACTTCATTGGTCCTGTATGCAATGTAAGCTGCCGCTTCATTGCCGTCCATGATTTTAATTTTACCCGACATTTTTTTCTGATTATATATTAAACCTGTAAGCTGAGTTTATAGAAATCTTTGATCAGTTGTTTTTTATCGCCATGACGTTCATCTAACTCATCAAATTTTTCTGAGATGATTTCTTTTTCTTCGTTAGTCAACAAATCACCTGCTATACTTAAAATAATTTTATTTTCTCGTTTGATATGATTTGATAGAAGTTCCAGGTAACTTGAAAAGGCCTGGCGCAATTGGCGATAATCATATAGAACATAATAATTCTCGATATCACCGATGAGGGATTTGAAGTCAGCGTGATTATCGCAGAGCTCATGCAAAAACTCCTCACTCATTTTAGAAGATTTATTTTGCAACAGGGGGTACAGAATATTTTCTTCCTTGGGATGGTGATATATCTCCGAAAAATTCCTGAAAAATAAAATCACATCATGCATAATAGAATAATAAATTTTATCATCCTGAATTTTCTGGATCTGCGAAGCCGTTTTCACAGCCTGCAGTAATAGCTTATGCTCTTCCTGCAATTTATTTATCGGGTTAGTCATTTGTGAAAGAATTAAGTTAATTCTGAAAAACTTCTGTTAAGATATACGGCGATCATTTCTTTTCTGTACTTCCTCG
>CBIHPU010000208.1:0-6499 GCA_966211935.1 uncultured bacterium
CTCCGCGTGAAATTTATTTGTCGATTGAAATCTCGTTGCGGCGTTGCGGTCGTTGCGAGAAATTTGAAGGACACAGAGCACTCAGAGAACCGCAATGTTCACAAAGGATATTTAAAAACCGCGTGCTTCGCTAACTCCGCGCGCTCCGCGTGAACCCGCCTTACTTCTTCCTGCGTGGCATTTGTATCGGACCCAATCGCTCCGCGTCGTAATATTTTACATACGGCGTGCCATCAGTCTCATAAGCATTTTCTGAAGTAGTTGATTGGGTTTCAACTTCTGTAGAAAATTGAGCGATAATAGCTTGTTTCTCCTCTTCCAGAATACGAACACTATCGGCGTCAGACGCGTAAGCTTCCATTCTTCTTTCAATATTCGCTAATCTGTTACTCAGTTCTGTTATGTTACTGGTTCCTGTTTCGCCATTCTCAGTCTCATTCAAATTATTTTCACTACCTGATTCAGTATTACCTTTTGTTTGCTTGTAATACTCAACCATTCTGTCATATAGCGCGTTTACCAAACGCAATGCTTTTTCTTCATCAGTCTGCCAAACCACAAGATCATGTTCAGAGTTCCCGTAACTTCCAGGCGTGCGAACAATCAGTATTGAATCTCTGTAAACTTTTGCGGTCTGTGAATTAACAGCAATTCCTTCAGCTCTTAAAGCAGGAAGCATTACGCTATCCAGATAAATCATCTCAGCAAAATCACGGTACATCTTTTCCGGAAAATCATATTGACCCGGATTAATCCGCTCGGGAAGTATATTGAACCTGATACGCGCGGCGGGACGTTCAATGCCGGTTTCCGTACAGGAAAAAAATAAAAGTCCACATGAAAGTAACAACAGTAAGTTTCTCATCTTCATTTCAGCAAAGAATAAAATTCATCCAAAAATAAGGCTTATCTCAAATTAAGGCGCAGGACAAGCCATAGTCTTTACAAAATTAAACACCATAGCTGTTTTAACGCCCTTAGGATGAGATTTTACCTGAGGCTTATAAACCAGCGTTTTAAAAAACTTATTCTTGACAAAAACAGTTTTATTTGCCTTTGATGAATTAGTGGAATATTTCAGGCAGATCAGGTTATTATCATATTCAAAAAACCGCAAATATGATATGGACTCAGTTTTTCCTTTTTCGCCTTTGATTGAATTGGAAATGATCACGTCAAAAAATAAAACAGAATCGTTGTTCATTGTTTTATTTGTGTAAAACACTTTGTTGGAGCATTGATTGAGCAATGAAGAAATCGTATCAGTAAAAATGGAAAAAGTTACTGAACTGTCGTTATTGATGTTCGTGATCTTATTGGCAGAGTAACGTTCCTTTTTATAATCGAGATAAAATCCCTCATACGGATCACTTTCTGTTGCAGGCTGAAACGGAAACTGAATGGTAACATGCTCTGCTATAAAAACAGTGCCTGTTATAGAGTTTTGACTACTAATTTTCTGACTGAACAATACAGCCAGAACAACTAAACAGAACGCGGGGGTTTTCATTCTTCTAAGATCTGGTTGATCAAAAATAATATATATTTTTAATGAAAATCCCAAACATGTCACTACTTAACAAACCAGCTCGTGCTTTTACTCTATTCAATACGCATAAAAAAGAAACATCTTTAAATGAAAGCCTCGGAAAAAATGTTGTTTTATTATTTTTTCCTTTTGCATTCAGTGGCACCTGCACCAAAGAGCTGTGCAGCATGCAAAATGATTTACCCTTGTTTGATAATCTGAACACTGTAGTTTTCGGTATTTCTACTGATGCAGTGTTCTCTTTGATACGTTATAAGGAAGAACTAAAATTAAATTTTGAGTTACTCTCTGACTTCAACAAAGAAGTAAGCACGGCCTATAATTCTTTATACAATGATTTTATTTTCAATACAAAGGGCGTATCAAAAAGAAGCGCGTTTATAATTGACGCGAATGGCATAGTTCGTTACGAGGAAATTCTTGAAAATGCGGGTAACGTCCCGGATTTTGACAGGATCAAAAAATGTTTGTCTGAGCTAAATTCCGTTCAAAATCCCTGAATGGAAAATCAACGAGAAAATCATCAGGTATCATTTCCAGATTACAACGACACAAAGCCGATCTTAATCCTCTGATCCTTATAACTCAGCGATAACCGGCAAAAAAAGATGATCCGGCTTACTGTATTGGCGGGTAATATGGTCCCACCCGATTTATCTGCCATTTACTCTTGATAATCGATCAATACCCTTTTCTACCTATTTGTACATTCCGTTAATCTGTTTAAATTTAGAACAGTAATTCCCTCTAATATGCAAAAACTTTTACTTTCCCGTAAATTATCAATTTGCTTTGGTCTTTTAACCACTGCAATCTCTTTCGCCCAATGGAACTCAAACACCGCGTTAAATACCGCTGTTTGTACGGCAACAAATGCACAGATCGATCTTCGCATGTGCGATGATGGACAGAAAGGCGTTTTCATTGTATGGAAAGACTACAGAAATGGCGTTTCCGATATTTACGCACAACATCTCGATTCAATGGGCATTCCGAAATGGACAGCCAATGGAGTACCCGTATGCACGCAAACCTCTGATCAAAGTACACCTTCAATTAATAGTGATATGAATGGTGGAGTTATTATTTGCTGGTCCGATTGGAGATCAGGAATTGAGCGCGATTTGTACGCGCAGCGTCTTGACCCAAATGGAAATCCGCTCTGGACACTGAACGGCGTTGTTGTAACCAATCAGAATGAGCGGGAACATAATCAGCGTGTTGTCAGTGATGGTGCGGGCGGTGTAATTATCGTTTTTGAAAAACAAAATCAATCAACATGGGTTTGGGAAATATGGGCACAACGCATTAACGGAAACGGACAGCCCGTGTGGCAGGCCGGAGGTTTTAAGCTGGCAAATGTAAATGCAGAATTTTTAAACCCGCGTGTTCAATCTGATAACAAAGGCGGAGTTTTTGTTACATGGCAGGATCATAGAAACGGAATGAATTATGATGTTTACGCACAGCGTGTAGGCCCAACAGGAACACTTCTTTGGGGTTCAACGGCAAAGCAGGTGTGCAATGCTACGGGAACACAAAACAACCCAAAGATAGATCCGGATAGCGCAAGCGGAGGTGTTATCATTGCCTGGACAGACGACAGAAACGGATTGACATCTGATATCTACGCGCAGCGCATGGATTCACTTGGCAATTTGATGTGGGGTGCAGCTGGAGTAGCAGTTTGTACAGCAACCAGTAATCAAAGCGCGGTTGATATCTTCAGTAATCCTAAAACGGGTGGAGTCATCTTCACATGGAAAGATCAGCGCACTGGTCCAACATACGATATCTACGCTCAGAAACTAAATACAAGCGGCGTAGCTCAATGGGCAACAAATGGAATTCCGATTTGTATTTCCGCGAATGATCAGTTAAATCCAAACATCACGGGTGACGGTATGGGAGGGGCTATCGTAACATGGCAGGATTTCCGTTCTGCAACAAGTTATGATGTGTATGCTCAGCGTGTCAGTAGCAGTGGATCAGTTCTCTGGACAACAAACGGTTCTGCGGTAGGTACTGCAGCAGGATCTCAGACCAGTCCTAAGAATGTATCTGACGGTTTAAGCGGAACAATTGTTGCTTTTGAAGACAGCCGTAATGGTGCAGCTGATATTTACGCGCACAAATTATTTTATGACGGTTTCAATATTGGCATGAGTGAAGAATCGAATCTCTCTTATCTGAAATGTTATCCAAATCCATTCAGTGATGAGATTAATGTCAGCTATATTTTACAAAGCAACGATAACGTTGAAATAAAGCTTTATAATTTACTTGGAGAAGAAGTAGCAGACTTAACTGCAGGAGTAAATGAACAATCAGCGGGAATGCATAGCGTTAAAATTAAATCTTCCGGTCTAAATCTTAATAGCGGAATTTATTTTATAAAAGTGAGTGGGAACAAATTTTCTGTTACTAAAAAACTTATTGCTGAATAAAACATAACAGCTTCTATCATGCGCATATTTATTACCTCGTTATTATTGTCATTGTTTCCTGCTCTGAGTTTTGCGCAGTGGAATCCAAATCCCGCGGTTAACACTCCCGTGTGCCAGGATACCGGAAAACAAAATGATCCGCGTATTCTGGATGATGGAAGCGGCGGCGCGTTCATTGCATGGAAAGACAACCGTAACTGGGCAACCGGCCCTGATATTTATGTGCAGCACATGGATTCTCTCGGTTACGCTTTGTGGACAACAAACGGAGCCATTGTTTGCAATGAAGCAACGGACCAAAGTACTCCAGGATTAGTTACCGACATGGCCGGTGGACTTATAGTATGCTGGTCCGATCGCAGAACGGGAATAGATCGTGACGTTTATGTTCAACGAATTGGCCCGGGCGGAAACAGATTATGGTCCTTGCAGGGATTACCGGTTGCGAACAAATCAAACCGCGAGCACAATGAAAAAATAATTTCTGATGGGGCTGGAGGAGCGATAATAGCTTGGGAAGAACAGGATTCAGTTACAGCAATGTGGAATGTTTGTGCGCAACGTGTCAATGCATCCGGACAAAGATTGTGGAATGTAAATGGCGTTCCGGTTTGTAATGTAACAGGTAACCGCATTAATGTAAAGTTGCAGAAAGACGGAAAAGGTGGAGCATTTATTATCTGGCAGGACGCGCGTAACGGAGTTGATTATGCAATTTACGCGCAACATATGGACGCCACAGGAAATTATTTATGGTCACCTGCAGGAGTAATGGTTACTGATGCCACGGGAGATCAGATCAATCCCAAACTGGATCCGGATAGCAGTTCTGGTGGCATTTATGTATCCTGGGTTGATAAAAGAACTTATATCGACTATGATATTTATGCGCAGCGAATTGATTCACTTGGAAACAAGTTATGGCAAACGCACGGTAATCCGGTATGCGTAACATCAGCCAACCAGAGCGCAATAGATATTTTCAGCAACAGCAAATCGAATGGATTAATTGTCTGCTGGAAAGATAATCGCGGAGGAGATTATGATATTTATGCACAGCGATTGACTCCAACAGGAACTGCGGCATGGCCATTAAACGGAATTGTAGTCAGTAATGCGAATTATGATCAGTTGAATCCAAATATTACAGGAGATGGTAATGGTGGAGTCATCATAACATTCCAGGATTCAAGTTCGGGTCCGTGGGATATTAAAGCGCAGCGAATAACAAATGCAGGCACTACTGTCTGGCAGAATAACGGTGTAAATGTAGGATCTGCTGCTGACGAACAGAAGAGTCCAAAAAATGTTTCAGACAACAACGGAGGAACCATTGTTGTATTTATGGACAAACGAACAACGCAGAATGACATTTACGTTCATAAGATCTTTTACGATGGATATAATGTTGGCGTCAATTCGCTGGACTCTGAAAAATATTTTACAGCGTACCCGAATCCTTTCAATGAGGAAATAAAATTGTCTTCTAATCTTTCTTCGGGTCAGGAACTGAAAATAAAACTAGTTAATGTGTTGGGACAGGAAATAAAAGATTTTGAGAGTACCGTTAATTTTCCCGCAGGTTATTTTAACGTGACCTTAAACACATCAACACTGCAGGCCGGCGCCTATTTCCTTAAACTTGAAGGAGCATCTGTCTTGCACACATTTGTTCTGATAAAGAATTAACCGGACCTGATTTTCCCAGGGAATAAGCAGACGCGCTAATTAATTTTTAAGCGATTTTTCCGGTCGCCTGTAAATGACCGGCGATTTATTCTTTTGTCCTGCTAAACCCAAAATAATTCGATATTTTTACCGTTTTTCAGAATTGGTGAAACTATCGGTCATAATAGTTAATTACAACGTTAAACATTTTATTGAGCAGTGTCTGCATTCCGTATTTAAGGCAGCCCGCTCTTTATCTTGCGAAGTAATTGTGGTAGACAATAACTCCGTTGATGGTTCGGTTGCGCTAATCAAAGAAAAATTTCCTGAAGTAATTTTAATCGAGAACAGAAAAAACACCGGTTTCTCAGTAGCAAATAATCAGGCAATCCGCATAGCAAAAGGTGAATATGTCTTATTGCTTAACCCGGACACGGTTGTGCAGGAAGATACTTTTACCAAAGTTGTGACTTTCATGGATGAGCATCCTGATGCCGGCGGACTCGGTGTAAAAATGGTTGATGGAAAAGGAAATTTTCTTCCGGAATCAAAGCGTGGGCTCCCCGCTCCAGCTGTGGCATTTTACAAGATCTTCGGGCTTGCAAAACTTTTTCCACGTTCAAAAAAATTCGGTTACTACCATCTTTCATTTCTTGATAAAGACAAAACGCATGAAGTTGACGTATTGAGCGGAGCGTTTATGTTATTGAGAAAAAAAGCGCTTGATAAAGTGGGATTGCTGGATGAGACTTTTTTTATGTACGGTGAAGACATAGATCTCTCTTACCGTCTTCAACTTGGCGGATATAAAAATTATTATTATCCCGGAACAACA
>CBIHPU010000209.1:0-6488 GCA_966211935.1 uncultured bacterium
ACCATTTCGTCATTATTTAAAGATACTAAAAATCTTTTTATTCTGCCGCGTCTTTAACGATGCTTGTGTTCAGTTTAAGTCTGTTCAGGAGAATTCCGGGACGTTCCGAATACATATCGCGGTTATCAAAACGTTTATGAATCGCGACCCTGCGCATTGTAGCGAATAAAAAAACGTAGGGCTGTTCGTCATAAATAATTTTCTGAAGGCGTTTTACCATTGGATTACGTTTCGTTTCATCCAGCTCGTATTTTATTGAGTCAATTAATGCATCAGTTTCAGCGTTTCCAAAACCTGGATAATTGCTGCCTTTACTGGTCCACGACGATGTATGCCATAGTTGTGTAAAATCTTCAGGAATCGAAACACCTCCCCAGGAGCCAATGAACATATCGAAATTGTGATTGCGCGCGTTGGCTGTTTGTTCGGGATACTGAAGCGCGTTGAAGTTTGCTTTTAAGCCCGCTTTCTGAAAAGATTCAGCAATGAGTTTTGCAACATCCGCCCAGGTGGTTGTGGTTGCCATATATCCCAACTTGAATTCAAAAGAAACTTTTTCTCCATCTATAACCTTATCCAGAATATTGTCTCCGTCAGTGTCCTTCCACCCGGCATCAGCAAGCATTTTCTTTGCCTTTTCAATATCGTACTCAATCAACTTAAGTTCGCCATTGTGTTCAGCTTTAGACGGACTTACAGGACTCGTCATTCGTTTGTTTTTACCTTTGTAAACAACCTTGTTTATATCGTCATATGGAATTAGATGGGCAATAGCGCGTCTCACATTCCTGTCAACAAACAATTTTTTATGCTCATTATCAGGTTTCATATTCATCGCTATGTAACTGTAATTGAAAGTAGGCGTAAATGCCGACTCATAGTTCTTATTGAATTCCGGATCTTCCTGCAATTCGAGGAGAGTTTTAGGATCCAGTGAAGTGCTGGCATCGAAATTCTGCTTTTTAAATTCTACTTTGGTTGCACTCGGATCTTTCGAGACTTTAAAAATTATTTTTTCAGGATAAGCTAATTCATAGAGACCTGTTTTGCCTTCGCTCCAATGGTTTTTCTTTCTAGTAAGTGTTAGCGATTGTCCAACGTCCCATGCAGAAACGGTGTATGGACCTGCTCCTACAACGTTTTTCAGATCGTGACCATATTTGGGATCATTAAAATTCTTCGCCCAGTTGTTAAGATCAGCATAGTTTTTTGAAACAATTCCGGTATCATCCAACTGCTCGAAAGAATATTTTGCGAGAACGTTTTCAGGATCGAAAAATTTGCGTTGTAAAATCGGAACATCGGTAACGAACCACATGTTGTTCAGGTATTTTTGTTTCATTACCAGTGTTATTTTTGCCGGATCTGCAGAATCAACCTTTATTGTTTTCAGCGTTTCCACATAGGGTTTAAAATGCGGGTTGGAAACCAAAGGACACTTAACTGCTTTAAAAGAAAAAATCACGTCTTCAGTTGTTATAGCGCTGCCATCATCAAATTTCATATCATTCCGAAGATCATAGATGTAGTTAAGTCCGTCTTCAGAAATTTGAGGTGCGGTTTTGGCAAGTTGGGGACAAACGACATTCAGGTCAGGATAATTGGTTTGCAGTAAGAACACCTGCGTATAGAGCATTATTTCGGTTCTTTCGCTGGAATTACCGTTTGTAGGGTGGAGATTGTCAGGTTCACCTACACAGTGGTAGACTACGGTATTTTCAGTTTTCCATTCTTTAGAATCGTTTCCTCCGCAGGAAAAGAGGAGGAAAGCTGCTGCGCAGAGTGGGGTCAGAGTTTTAAAAGTCATAAGTTAAAATCGTAAGTGCCGGAATTGCAGAATACAAAGATAGAATTGAAAATTAGTTGACGGAGTTATTAAAATAAATTCATTTTATAATGAAAGAAATTTTGGCTTGAAGAATTTAAATGTTAATTTTGCAGTCTGTTTTTAGCAGCCATTTAAGTTCAATATTGGAGAAGTGGGTGAGTGGCTGAAACCAGTAGTTTGCTAAACTGCCGTACGGGTAACCGTACCACGAGTTCGAATCTCGTCTTCTCCGCGGATAAATCAGAATGAATTTGCCCCCATTTGGGGGCATTTTTGCTTTAGTGTAGTTCCTTACTTTTCATTACACTCCAAAGATTTTGCATTGATAATTAAGTCTCATCGTTACGAAGACTTTAGCGGATTCCAAACTAATTCTCAGCTTTTCCAGCAAAATCTAAAGCAAAAAAAAAGCAAACCTTTTCGGGTTTGCTTCTCTTATGAATTATAATTTGAATTAGTTCGCTAACGATACATTGATAGCGTTTAATCCTCTTTTGCCTCTTTCAGTGTCATAAGTTACTTCATCATTTTCACGGATATCATCGTTTAAACCGGTTGCGTGTACAAATATTTCCTGTCCGTCTTCACCTTTAATAAATCCGAAGCCTTTAGCGTCGTTGAAGAATTTTACTGTTCCTTTGTTCATGATCTTTGTTTTTTTGTTCCAATTGTTGGAACTGTTATTATTTAATAATTAACCGCACGCATTATGCGCCCGGAGTCTTTGATAAAAAAATGTTGAAATTAATTGGAGTGTAAAGCGATGTTACAATCTGATTGAGATAACAATCTTCTATTGAAGAATACAAATGTACAATTATTTTCAGTAAATAACAAATAATTTGTTTGCTCCTCGTTTTCTTGAAGAAACTAGCTGATTTATTTAAATGATGTGAAACCACAAATTAAATAGAATTCTGGCGAAGTATACACGTATAAATGGGCTCAATAATTTAGTAGTATTTAAACAAACAGCGCCAATTGCACTTGGTGCTTGTTCGTCAACGCCTTAATATCCATTCAATTCCCCCTTTCTTTCAAAAATCTCACTTTAACTGTAACTTTCGTTTGCTCCCGATTGTTCTACTAACAGACGCGTTTACAAATCGGAAAGGAAAGTAGAAGCTTCGGGAGTTATTATTCAGTGAAAAAAATGAATATAATATTATTGTAAAGGAGCATTCCGGTAGTTTGTACCGGTTTATTCTTAAAATGCTTAAGGATAGCGAGTGCGAGAATGATGTTGTGCATGATGCCTTTCTGAAACTGTGGCAGAATGTGGAAAAAGTTGAATTCGCAAGTCTAAAATCATGGTTGTTCACCGCCGGAAGTAACGCGATGTTGAATTATTTGAAACGCGAAACGCGAAACGCAAAACAAGAAAAGAATTAATGGATGAAATTGATGTTAACGAACCTTATATAAGACAGTCAAACCTTGAGCTGAAGGGACTGACAGATAAGTGCAAAAAGAAATAGAATACGCTACACGGAAAATGAGTCTGAATTTTTTGTGTCGTTTAGTATCGCTTCTTTCTTTCCGTCTGAAGTGATCTTCAAAACAGATTTTTTCCCCGGTTCGGTTTTTGAATGTAAGAAGCTTAAGTCATCGTTGAACTCATCTTTGCGCGTATAGAACCATTTATATATTTTGGCCAAGTCCGAATAAAGTGAAGGATCTAAAGCGTGTTCTTTGCCGTCTGACAAAACAAAAACAACGTTGACTGTTGGAGGAATTGATAACATACAAAACAGACTTACAATACCTTTTTTCAAAGAAACGGTTTAGTATTTATAAGTGTCCTAAAATTTCGAGTATCGCCATCAGGAAACCGACAAACGATCTTAAGAATGGATTAAGGTGGATTTATCACGTGATAAATTCAAATCAAAAACAAGATGTAATAATTCGATTGGGTAATTTTTTTCTCAAATTAATTTAGTAGAAAATATTTTTTCATCTTTCATTTTGTCAGGAAATTGATTTTGAATTTCAGTATAGAAAAAACAATAATCAAGCTGCATTTCCTGATTATAATTTCTGAAATTAAGACAGAGTTTTATTCAAATAAATATACGTATGAGTATGATAAATTGGGAAGACCTGTTAAACGAATCAATATTTATTCTCCCGGACAAAGTTACTTTACAGTTTATATCTACGAATAGGCTTCTTTGAAAAATTACATTTTATTAATTTAGTTGTATATTAGACAAGCAACCAAAGTCGACAGTTTATATTAAGATCAGGATCGCACACAATGCAAGTGAAGCGAAACGACATTCCTGAAGAATTCTGGCCCACTTTTTAAATTTTACATTTTGAAAAAAATGACAGCGGGTTTTCCCGTTTCTATCACCCAACAACTTGATGAATTACTGCAAAGAGCAATTAAATGTGATTCCGCAAAAATGGGTAACATTCAGATTTTTGACAAGAAGAATGAAGTACTCACTATTATTGCTCATAAAGGATTTAAAGAAGATTTTCTGCGACACTTCAAAACTGTAAAAGCGTTTGACTCTTCTGCGTGTGGCAGAGCTATTGGAATTGGAAGTCCAGTTCTGATCAGCGATGTAACGCAGGATCTTGGTTTTATTCCTCACCGGGCTGTGGCAAAATCCGCTGGCTTTCGCGCGGTAAGGTCTGTTCCTTTAATAAAAGACAGTCAGTATATTGGCGTTGTTTCTACACATTACGAAATCCCGCAATGGAAATGGGATAATGGTGAGATAACTGAAATTTCCAAAGAGATTAGCGACGTGCTGTATGAGATAATTAAATAGCATTAAATTTCGTTTTATCGATTATCTCTTCTCCTCCGGAATTTTTTACTGACCCGCATTTTTGTTCTTATCAACATCACTTATTGTAGCAAGAAACGCTTTAGTTGTCAATAGCTGCTCATTTGTTGTATATGTATCAACTTCTGATGAAATCAACATATGTACTACCGTGTTTTGAGTATAAGAATAAAGGAAAAAAGAAAAAAGTTTTCGTCTGATGTAAAAAGCCAGAATGACATCTTCGGCAACCACCTCCGTTTTATCGAGTACCTTGTTGCCATACTGATCTATCAATTGGTTATTGATGTATTTGGAAATATTCTTTTCAATAAAAGCCGCGATATTATTTTCTGACAGAGCAGTCAGAATCTCACGGTTTGATTGCATGCTAAGCTCAATCAATTGCTTTTCCGGAATTTTTGAGAGAGGGCGAAGCATTGGCAGATCAACTTCACGGCAGAATCTGATTCCTACAGTAACAAATTCCTCCAGTTTATTGCTCAGTAAATACTTTGCGTAGTCGGGTAAATACTGAAATTTAAAAAGTGATTGGTCTATTTCCATACGGAAGAATAGTTATTGTAGTTGCGAAATTATATTCTGGAATTTTATCGGGAAATTATTGTCACTGTTTTAACTAACGCGTTGTATGTAACTGGTTGATTACTTGTAATATATTTTTTTTCTGAAAGCCCTCGGTTGCCGAATGCTGCCTGATGCCATGTAATGCTGATTTAAAATTTTTATAAGATAAAATATGCACGTAAAACAGCATAGTTTTTTATAAAGGAATGGGTTAAGCATTACACTTCTTTCTTTGTTTCTGATTTTTTTAGTTGGACAGTACTACACCGGATGGATCGAATACAACAATGAATTGAAAAAATCTAACCTTAACTCAGTTTCAATAACTTCTTATTTCAACTTAGGACATTTTATTCAGGCAACTTTTGAAAACTGGGAAAGCGAGTTTCTTCAAATGGCAATTTATGTTTTGCTTACAATTTCACTGAGACAAAAAGGTTCCGTTGAGTCTAAATCTCTCGATGGAAAAGATGACGTCGATAGGGAACCACAAAAACATCCGGCCGCTCCATGGGCAGTTAAACGGGGCGGCATTTGGTTACGGATCTACAGCAATTCCCTCAGTATTGTACTTTCATTGCTATTCATTCTGTCATTTATTCTGCATTTTTATGGCAGTTATAAAGACCATAAAGTTGAGCAACTTGAAAAAGGATTGAACGTTGAGCCGCCTTTGGAATATTTTACGAATGCGCGGTTTTGGTTCGAGTCTTTTCAGAATTGGCAAAGTGAGTTTTTATCTGTTTTTGCAATAGTTTTTCTCTCTATCTGGTTGCGCCAGAAAGGCTCGCCTGAATCAAAACCTGTGGATGCCCTCATGATGAAACCGGATAAAATATTGCGTCTTCATTTGTAAATTATGCAAACAACAAGTAAGAATTAATTCCTAATGTTGTTATTTTTACGTGGACGAATAATTTTTCATCATTATGACAAAAAAGAATAATATAGCAAATAAAAAAGCTCTTTCAGAAAAGGAACGTGACAAGCTGCTTGTTACGTTGCAAGCGCGTTTTGAAAAGAACATGAAGCGTCATAAAGGTGTAGAGTGGAACAAGGTGATCATTAAACTGAAAGCAGATCCAGATAAACTATGGTCACTCAATGAAATGGAAAAAACAGGGGGCGAGCCTGATGTTATTGTCCCAATAGCTACCAGGAATGATAAAAAAGCAGATGAATATATTTTTTGCGATTGTTCAGCGGAAAGTCCTGCAGGCCGCAGAAGTATTTGTTATGATGGTGAAGCGCAGCGATCGCGTAAGGAACATCAGCCGAAAAATAACGCT
>CBIHPU010000210.1:0-6457 GCA_966211935.1 uncultured bacterium
GCCGAAACTTCTTCTTCCAATAATAGTTGCTCTGTCATTATCCTGCAATGCGCCGGCAACAATTTCACTCGCGCTTGCCGATCCTTCATCAACCAGCACCACTACTTCTCCATTTTCAAATCCTCCTTCAGAAGTTGATTTGTAAACTCTTTTAGGACTTGCTTTACCTGATGTGTAAACAATGGTGTAACCTTTAGATAAAAATTCATCCGCCATATTCACCGCGGCCGGCAGAACGCCGCCTGGATTTCCGCGGAGATCCAGCACCATCTTTTTCATTCCTTTTTTCACGAGCCGCTGATAGGCCTTTACAAACTCTTCGTGTGTATTAATGGCAAACCGGCTGATCTTGACGTAACCGACTTCAGGATTCAGCATATAAGAAATATCCACGCTATATAAAGGAATTTCACCACGCGTAATAAGAATATCGGACAGACCTTTTTGTCCTTTTCTCAGGACTGAAATTTTAACTTTGGTTCCTTTTTTCCCTCTTAGCAGATTAAAAATTTCCTTGTTGGTTATCTTCACCCCGGAAACTTTTTTTCCTTCCACAAGAATGATTTTATCGCCGGCAAGCACTCCGGCTTTTTCAGATGGTCCGCCGCTGATTGGAGTTACCACCGTGATCGTATCGTCGAATGTATTGAACTCAACTCCTATTCCTTCAAAGTTACCCTGTAATGGCTCATTCATCTGCTGGAACTCGCTTGCAGGAATAAAATCAGAGTGCGGATCCAGGCTGTGAAGTAAAGAAACCAGCGCTTTTTCTTCCAGGTTTTTTTTATTGATAGTATCTACATATTGAGAGTAGATATAATCAATTACGCTACCCATTTTTTCACCGGAGGCGAGTTCCCTGCCCGTGTTATTCTTTACAACAGGTTTTTTTATTCCTGAAAAGCTGAACAAATAACCAATCGCAACACCAACGGCCAATACCGCGCCAATAATTAATGGCAGGTACGCGTTGGACCGTCTTTCATAATACTCGTCGTTATCCATAAGAAAATAATCGCCATAAAATTACGTTAATCCCCTGAACTTCCTCTAACAGAAATAAGGAAACAATACTAAATCATGCAAAAGGTAAAGATTCCTCAAAACTCGTTATCTTTACTTAACAAAGCTTCAACACAATGATCTCCCTACTTAAAAGGCCCGGCTATATTGTCGTTTTGGTTCTGATACTATTGCTCTCATGTAAAAAAGATCAGAACAACGGCAACGTTCCGAATACTGCAGTAGATATTTACATTTACCCGAACGATCCGCAATTTGCAACCACGATTGGCGTAGTTGGCGGATGGGCCTACATAACCGGAGGGGCCAAGGGAATTATTGTATACAGAAAAACCAATACAGATTTTGCGGCTTATGATCGTTCCTGCACTTTTGATCCCAACACCAACTCTTTATTGAAAGTGTTGAGTGATAATGTTACTATACGTGATACAGTTTGCAACAGCAAGTTTCTCATTCTGGATGGGAGTGTAACCCAGGGTCCTGCCGCGCAATCGCTTAAAGCTTATGTTTGTAACTACGACGGAAACGTGCTGCATATTTACAATTGAATATTGCGAGAAGAAATGAAAAAATTCACGACCCGTATTTTACATAAACGGTTTGAAATTATCACTCAATTACTTAATCTTTACAAAAAAAACAAATGAAAAGACTGATACCATTTACAGCGGGAATATTTTTGTATGCATCTGCAAATGCGCAGGTATTGCCTACACAAAACTTCGAATCCTGGGCAGTGGGTAATCCTCCGGATCCAACAGGTTGGACATCTGCCAATATTCTTTATGCTTTTGGCGGAGGCGATACAGTTTGCCATAAATCCACCACGGCAAATTCGGGATCTTTTGCCATGAAACTGGAAACAATGAAACTTAACAGTAACGCGGCTTCAGGCTTAGGTGTTCCGGATACGGTAAGCTTCGCTTTCACCGGCTCTATTGTTACCTTCCCGACAGCCTCAATAAAAACAGGATATCCGTTTTCTACGCGTCCACAATACCTTGATTATTTTTATAAATACACACCTGTAGCAGGTGATTCAGGAACTGCCGGAATAGTTCTAACAAAGTGGATAACAGGTGTCGGTCGTGATACGGTTGCAACAGCCATGAAGCATTTGGGCGCACAATCAAATTATACTATTGATTCTTTGCCGTTGGTTTATAAACCAGCTTATTCAACAACAGGTAATCCTGATTCGGCTTTCGTTTATTTTGCGTCAAGTAACATTCAGGCCTTTGCCATTTTTACTAATGGAAATATGGGCATGGTCTATAACAGCGCAAAACTAGGAAGCATGCTGTGGGTTGATGACTGGTGGCCAACCTCGGTGGGAATAAATGAGAGTAAACAAACTATACAGTTTTCAGCATATCCTGTTCCCGCAAATGATTGTTACACCCTGCAATTCGAAAGAGCGGAAAAACGGATTCTCCAGGTATACGATGTGACAGGTAAAATGCTGGAAGAATTAAAAAGTGGCGATAAAGTAGTGACTGTAAAAACTTCGGGTTACCCTAACGGAATATATGTTATTAACATTAAAGACGAACACGGAAAAACGTCAGCTACCGAAAAGTTCATTATTAACCATTAAAAATTATAAAACTCTTTAAAAAATACCGTGGTGTGCTGCGGTATTTTTTTTTTGCTGATTTTTGCGTTCGCTGATTTTTGCTAAATTTGTTCAGATGCCGCAATTTTTGAAATCATACATAATCACGTTGATTGTAGCCACTTTTGGCTTCGTGGCTGTTTATGAAACTGTCTTTCATTTGGTAAACGACCAGCCGGCAGAAGTTGAGTGTTATTTAGACAATGAAAGTTCCAAGTCCGAAAAAGAGAATGAAAAGGAAAAAGAAAAAGAAATTGAAAAGCGTTTCATTGATCAGTTGTCACTAAATATTTCTGAACCCGTGCTTATCCTTGATAACTTTGGTCTGTATAGAGGCAAGCCGGATGCGGTGCAGGACTATTACTCTGAAATTACCCCCCCCCCTCCTAAAGCTTAAATTTTAATTAATCCTCACCTGTGTCCGAATCACAGGATTGTTTATTCATTAAAATTTTAGTTTATGCTTAATAACAAAAACCAATTCGGGGAGCAAAATCTGTTATCCCCAAAAACAATAAAATACGACCTGAAATCAGGTTTGATCGTCTTCCTGGTTGCCTTGCCGCTGTGTCTTGGAATTGCACAGGCGCAGGGCGTAGATCTCTTTTCCGGACTTATTTCCGGAGTAATCGGAGGAATAGTTATCACTTCAATCAGCAGATCACGATTAAGCGTTAGCGGACCCGCTGCAGGTCTTACAACAATTGTAATCGCTTCTATCGCTACATTTAAAAGTCAGATTCCCGCGGAAGTAGCGCCCGGACTTGTGCCCGCGCATGCCGCCAAGTTAGGATTATCTGTGCCGCAATATCAGGCCCAGCTGGAAGCCGCCCATGCAACCCAGGCTTTTGAAATGTTTCTGCTTGCATTATGCATCGGCGGGCTTCTTCAAATTGTGCTTGGAATTTTAAAAGCCGGAATCATCGGTTATTATTTTCCTTCCTCAGTAATTAAAGGAATGCTTTGTGGAATAGGTCTCTTGCTGATTGCAAAAGAGATCCCGCATTTTCTGGGCGATGACAGAGATCCGGAAGGAGATGAGAGTTTCATTCAGAAAGATGGAGAAAATACAGTTACAGCGATTATTTCGGCGTTCAGGTTTTTTGCACCCGGCGCTTTGGTAATAGGACTCGCCTGTCTCTCGGTCCTTATATTATGGGAAACAAAAGCTTTGAAAAAAATCAAGTGGCTAACTGTAATTCCCGGGCCTCTTCTGGCCGTATTGATCGGTATTGGCTTGAACCAATTATTCATGGGCATTTGGCCAACACATGCAATTACAGATTCCGCCCACATGGTGAATCTTCCAAAAATAGATTCAGTTCAAACGCTGGTAGATAAACTTCACTTCCCTGAATTAAGTGCGTTTTCTAATTACTCCGTTTGGGAAACCGCTTTTGTGTTATGCGCGGTTGCCAGCCTGGAAACACTTCTAAGTATTGAAGCGATCGACAAGCTTGATCCGGAAAACAGGATCACGCCAACTAACCGTGAGCTGATTGCGCAAGGAACAGGAAATTTTATTTGCGGATTAATTGGTGGTTTGCCTGTCACTTCGGTAATTGTAAGAAGTTCAGCCAACGTGAACGCGGGAGCAAGAACACGCTTATCCGCCATATTACATGGCGTTCTGCTTCTTTCAGCCATATTCATATTTCCAAACGTACTGAACCTGATTCCTAATACAGCGCTTGCAGCAATTCTGATCATGACCGGATTCAAACTGACACGTCCTGCCATTTTCAAAACAGTATACAGACAAGGTTTGGATCAATTCCTGCCGTTTATTATTACAATTTCAGTTTTCCTTCTTACCGATCTTTTGAAAGGTGTTGCAGTTGGAATAATTGTAGGTGTAATTTTTATTCTGCGTCAGAACTACCGCAATCCGTATAAATACATTGCCGATAATATTGATGGAGTTCCGCATTACTTCATCAAGTTATCCCAGAATGTAACGTTCCTTAACAAAGGAAAAATAATTGAAACACTGCACAGCATTCCTCCTGGCTCAAAGGTTTATATTGATGGAGGAAGAAGTCAGTTCATTGATAAAGATGTGCTGGAAGCAATTACAGAATTCAAACGCTCAGCGCATCTCAACAATATTACAGTAGAGCTGGAAGAAATAGAAGAGGTTGAGTTGATCTCGGCCCATTAATCATAACTAATAAAACACTAATAAAATGGTAACAAACGATTCTTATAAAAAACTACTTGACGGAAACCGCAAGTACGCGATGGAGAAAAAGTATGATGATCCTGAATATTTTAAAAAGTTATCGCTTGGCCAAACGCCGGAATATTTATGGATAGGGTGCAGTGACAGTCGTGTTCCCGCGAATGAAGTAACAAGTACTTCCAGCGGAGAGATTTTTGTGCATCGCAATATTGCAAACCTTGTAGTACCCACAGACGTTAACCTCATGAGCGTTTTGGATTACGCTGTAAACCAATTAAAGGTGAAGCACGTGATTGTTTGCGGACATTATGGTTGCGGCGGTGTGAGGGCGGCGATGACAGATAAATCATTCGGGTTTGTTGACATCTGGCTCAACAATATAAAAGAAGTGTATGCAAAGTACGCACAGGAGCTGGATGCGATTTCTGATTTTGATAAACGTGCAGACAGATTAACTGAGTTGAATGTAGTAGAACAGGTTCACGATCTCGCAAAAACCACTATCATTCAAAACGCGTGGAAAACACGATCGGTTCAGATTCACGGGTGGGTTTATGGAATGAATAACGGACTGATCAAAGAGCTCGACACTATCGTAGACCAACTTTCCGATCTTGAACCTGTGTTCAGGTATGATGGACAACCAATAAAGTAAATTTCAAATCCCGGTTAACCGCCGGGATTTTTTTTGCGTTAATAAAATTGACACGCCTACTTAATATTAAACCGAATTCCCGCGAACCAGCGGATCCCCTGCAGTGGGGCGTAATTGTATGAAGTATCAAAGGTATATCCGCCCGGATTATTTACAGGATCGTTGATGTTTTTATCGAATGGATCAAACGGCCGCATGATTGGATGCTGCGGAAGGAAATTTAAAAAATTCTTTACTCCTCCATAAAATTCCCAAACGCCCTTTATTTTTTTTGTTAGCTGAAAATTTGCAATGCAGAACCAAGGCGATTTTTCCGGACGAAAATCATTTGGCAGAACCGGCAAATGCATTGGTCCGTTTAAGCGACCTGTAAGATCCGCCTCTATTTCAACGCGCGGAATTCTCCAGCTCACCGCGAACGTTGTACTAAACGGCGGAGCAAATAATTGCGGAACCCGGGAAGCGTTACCGGCCGTGTCCTGGTTTATCTGAAAAACTTCCATCAATGTATAACCAACTATAAATTTTAATCCGGATTTAAATCCTAATTCAAAATTTGTTGCCTGTCCCCTGCTGATGGCATAACCGTGAAGATTATCATAAATTATTTTTTCCGGATCAGTGAGAAAATCCCCAACAATCTTGTTGGTGAAATATGTATAAAAACAATTCGCGTCAACGTTCAAAAATGCATTTTTAAAAACAAGAGTTTTCGAAAAACTAATGATTCCATTCCAGCTTTTCTCGGGTTTAAGATCTTCTGTGATTATCACTTCACGAGAACCTGTGAGCGCCGCGTGATCTTCAGTAAACAAATTAACTACTCTGTAACCATTTCCAAGGCTGAGTCTCCAGTTCGTATTGTCGTTGTATTTGTACTTCATTGCGAAACGAGGAGAAAAAATCGGCCCGTGAACAGAATTAAAATCAAACCGGATTCCGGGAAGCAATTTTATTTTTTCAGTTGCATCCCACTCAT
>CBIHPU010000211.1:0-6442 GCA_966211935.1 uncultured bacterium
ACCATCAATGCTAGGGTTCCGGGTAAATGGGTTGAAGTGGTGAAGGAAGCCGGAGGAGTAGCAGGTAAATAAAAAAATTACCGGGAACAAGAAAATATTTTTTGTTCCCGGTATTTTAACCGGTAACGAAATATTTATGTTCAGGTGAAAGATTCACAACCTGTGTGCTGCGGTTTTTTATTTTTAAGTAAATGATAATGATATCGCCTCGTTTCAGCTCTGAAAATTTCGTCTTTACTTCCTCGGAAAATTTGATTCCATCTACAACAAATTTCTCTACTTCCGCGTTTTTATGTTTAATGACAACTTCCAATCCAAGAACAGTCACCCCATCCAGTTTTTTTTCAATCAGTTTTACTGTCTCAGCTTTACTAAGATCCGCAGCTTTTACCCTGCTTCCATTTTTTTTGCCCAATAAAGTAAACCAGGTTTCCGGCTCCTGAGGAGCTCTTCTCAGATAATTCGGTTTTTCGTTTTTCTTTTGCGCAAAAGCAGATAGTCCGGCGCAAATAAACAGGAGGAAAAATATCTTTCGCATGAGGTATTACAAAAATAAGACTTTATAAGTTCACTCCGTCGTTTACTTATTTGTTTCGTCCATTCGTGATCTTTTCTATACCCAATTTTTCTATCTTACGGCTTTTAATTTTTATGGAAAAATACGATCTGGTGGTTATTGGCGGTGGCCCTGCGGGATATGCAGCCGCAATGCGTGCCGTGGATTTCAGGAAACGTGTGTTGCTGATAGAAAAGAGCAGGGTAGGGGGCGCAGGAGTTTACAATGGGGTACTTACATCAAAAACGCTGTGGGAACATTCCATGAAAGTGAGTACCATTCGCGAAACCATTCCGGAATATAAAGTAGGATTTGACGAGATCAACAGAGTTGTGAACGAAGCGGTTTTTGAAAGAAAAACGCAAATGACAGTTCATTTAAAACTATTGGAAAAAGCGGTGGAGAAAGATGTTTTTCATTACGAAAAAGGTCACGCGCGGTTTGTAGATAATCATGTCATAGAAATAACAAAAGAGAACGGAGATAAAAAACGTGTTTGGGGTGAGTTCGTACTGATCGGTACCGGAAGCCGGCCACGTAAAATTTCTTCTATTCCGATTGACGAAGAAACCATTGTTACTTCGGATGGTATTTCAACTTTCAATAAACTTCCCGGGAGCATGGTTGTACTTGGAGCCGGTGTTATTGGTTGTGAGTTCGCGACTATCTTTTCCAATTACGGACAAACTAAAGTTTTTCTGATTGACAAGGCTGATCGTATTCTTCCATTCGAAGATGAAGACATTGCGCTTACTGTTACTGAAAATCTGGAACGCAACGGCGCGAAAGTTCACCACGGTGCTTCACTGGTGAGAATGGAAAAAAAGAAGGAAAAGGTAGAGTATGAACTGGAATACAAAAATGGAAAACGTGAGGTATTCACTGTAGACAAAGCGCTGATCTCTATTGGAAGGATTCCGAATACTGAGGAACTAAATCTTGAAAACGCAGGTGTAAAGCTGAACGATAAAGGCGCAATATGGCAGAGTGATACTCAAACAAATGTTTCCAATATTTACGCAGCAGGTGATGTTACGATGGAAATTGCTTTGGTAAACGTGGCGGAAAGGGAAGCGCGACATGCAGTTGTAAGGATGTTCGGTCCGGCTATTAAACCAATTTCGTACGAGAATATTTCAACCATCATGTTTCTTAATCCGGAAGTTGCAGCTGTTGGAATGAGCGAGCAGGACGTTTACAAAAAAAATATTCCCGTAAAAATCGTAAAGCTGGATTACAGTACAAATGCCCGCGCAATTGCCATGCGCAAAACCAAAGGTTTTTTTAAAATCATTGTCACTAACGATTCCGGCATGCGCATTTTAGGAATGCGGGCTGTAGGAGAACATGCAAGCAGCGCAATTCAGGCCGTCGCATATCTTGTCCATACCAACCAGGGAATCCGGGAACTTGCAGACATGATGCATCCTCATCCTAGTATTATAGAAGGAATACAGGAATGTCTGCGCATGCTCCTCGGGAAATCCATATATAAATCTTCTGTTTTCAAAGACAAACTGAAAGCTTATGTCTGCGAAAACGGTGAATGTACGCCCATAGATAATCTGTGAGATACATTTCTGTTTGCAAAAGTGAATTTTGTTATATTTGCCACCGTCGGTAATTCGCGTTAAGCGCGTAATTGCCTGTCATTCAAAGTTTTCTTTATTGTATTTTAAATCGACATCAACATGAAAGTTGGAATCCCATCCGAAATTTTTCCAAATGAGTTAAGGGTTGCCGCAACTCCCAAGACCGTGAAGCGATTGCAAAAGCAGGGATTTGAAGTTTACATTCAGCATAACGCGGGGGTAAAAGCAAATTTTTCTGATAAGGAATTTGAAGAAGCCGGCGCTAAAATAGTGCAGACTGCCGCTGAGATTTATGGCAATTCTGATATTGTGCTTAAGGTGAAGGAACCTACAGTTGAGGAAGTGAATTTGATGAAGGAAAACCTGGTTCTGCTCAGCTATTTATGGCCTGCACAAAATCAGCCACTGCTTCAAAAATTAGCTGAGAAAAAAGTGAATGCCATTGCAATGGACGCTATTCCGCGCATTTCAAGAGCGCAGAAGATGGACGTGTTGTCATCAATGGCAAATATTGCTGGATACAGAGCTGTAATAGAAGGCTCGTATCATTTTGGAAGATTTTTAAATGGTCAGATAACTGCCGCAGGAAAAGTTGAACCAGCAAAAGTTCTTGTTATAGGTGCAGGTGTTGCGGGTCTGGCTGCAATAGGCGCGGCGAATTCTTTGGGCGCAATTGTAAGAGCATTTGATACAAGAAAAGAAGTTGGTGAGCAGATCGAATCAATGGGAGCGCAATTTCTTACTGTCGATATTCAGGAAGACGGTTCTACTGCTTCGGGTTATTCAAAAGAAATGAGTCCCGCATTTATCGCAGCTGAAATGGCGCTGTTCAAAGATCAGGCGAGGGAAGTAGATATTATAATAACAACTGCGCAGATTCCGGGCAGACCAGCGCCGAAACTCGTTTTAAAAGATCATGTTGAAGTGATGAAGCCGGGTTCTGTAATTGTTGACCTTGCTGCTTCCACCGGCGGAAATTGCGAACTTACTAAGCCAGGAGAAGTTTATACAACTTCAAACGGCGTAACTATTCTAGGAAAAGTAGATCAGTTGCCTAACCAGGCTTCTCAATTATATGGTAACAACCTCTGTCATCTTTTAGATGATATGGGAAAGGCTGAGAAATTTAAGATCGACATGGAGGATGCAGTTGTTTCAAGAGCAATGGTTGTGTATAATGGCAAGATCAATTGGCCACCGGCCCCGCTTCCGGTTACTGCTGCCAAACCAAAAACAGCAACACCGGTACAAACTGCGGAAGAAACAAAAGCAGCTGAAACGGCAAAAGCAAAAAAAGCAGCTACTTCCATGTTGATAAGGCTCGCTGTTATTGGTGCGTTTCTTTTCGTTTTGGGTCGTTTTGCACCGAGCGATTTCATGCAGCACTTTACTGTATTTGTGTTATCCGTGTTTGTAGGATGGCAGGTGATCTGGAATGTTTCTCACTCGCTGCATACGCCTTTGATGGCTGTTACAAATGCAATCAGCGGAATTATCATTGTGGGTGGATTATTGCAAACCACAGATGATCTATCAAGTCCACTGACAATCCTGGCGTTCATCGCCATTCTTGTCGCCTCAATAAATATTGTAGGTGGATTCTTTGTTACTCACCGTATGTTGAAAATGTTTAAAAAATAGAAAAGATGATCGCAAAGGAAATACAAATTGCAGCATATCTATTTGCCAGTATCCTGTTCATATTGAGTTTAGGAGGATTGTCCTCGCAGGAGTCCGCAAAGCGCGGCGTGCTATATGGAATTATCGGAATGGCCATTGCCATTCTTGCCACGGTTCTTGGAGATGGTGTTCATGGTCACATTTATATTGTTGCAGCAATTGCAATTGCATCCGTGATTGGAATTCTTCTCGCAGCCAAAGTTGAAATGACATCCATGCCACAACTTGTTGCCATTCTGCATAGTTTTGTTGGATTGGCCGCAGTGCTTGTAGGCTACGGTTCTTATCTTGATCCCGACACTCATAAGTTAGCTTCAACAGAACATACCATTCATTTGGTTGAGGTGTTCATTGGAATATTCATCGGCGCAATTACTTTTACCGGGTCCATTGTTGCGTGGGGCAAGCTTGAAGGAAAAATCAGAAGCAAGCCGTTGTTGTATCCCGGCAGGCACATTGTAAATATTGTTTTATTGATTGCTTGTATTGTGATGGGAGTAATGTTCACGATGGCGGAAAATACAGATGAAGGAATGTTGTATCTGTACCTGATGACCGCAATTTCAAGTTTTATAGGAGTGATGCTGGTAATGGCAATTGGTGGAGCTGATATGCCGGTGGTTGTTTCCATGCTGAATTCATATTCCGGTTGGGCAGCGTCAGCTGCAGGTTTTATGTTGGGAAATGATCTTCTTATCGTAACAGGTGCATTGGTTGGTAGCTCGGGTGCAATTCTTTCTATCATTATGTGTGAAGCGATGAACAGATCTTTCTTCTCAGTGATATTTGGTGGATTCGGTGAAACTGCATCTAAAGGCGAGGCCAAGGCAATTGAAGGAGAAGTTACTGCGATGACACATGAGGAAGTCGCCGATCTTTTGAAACAGTCAAAATCTATTGTAATTGTTCCGGGTTACGGAATGGCTGTCGCAAAAGCACAGTATCCAATCTATGATCTGGTGCAGACATTGAGAAAAGCAGGCAAGACAGTGAGATTTGCAATTCATCCGGTTGCAGGACGTTTACCGGGACACATGAATGTGTTATTGGCAGAAGCAAATGTGCCTTATGATATTGTGTTGGAGATGGATGAGATCAACGAAGATCTTCCTGAGACGGATGTGGTGATGGTGATCGGCGCGAACGATGTCGTAAATCCCGGCGCGCAGGATGATCCTTCCAGTCCTATTTATGGAATGCCTGTAATAGAAGCATGGAAAGCTGAAAAAGTTATAATTATGAAACGGTCAATGTCTGTAGGTTATGCGGGCGTTGAGAATCCTTTATTTTATAAGCCAAATGCAGAGATGCTTTATGGCGATGCGAAGGATAGCGTAGAAAAAATATTGGGATATTTAAAAGCATGAACATAATCTGCATTTGGAAAACGTGCCGGTAGCTCCGGCATTTTTTTTATCTTCAACCAATAGTTTTATGTCGAAAGAGCTTGAATTCTATAATGGAATTGGAAAAACGCTGAAAGCGGAGATGAGCCAGATGTTTGGAAAGCCGGCGTTGAAAGTGAAAGGAAAAGCCTTCAGTTGTTTTTTTCAGGAATGCATGGTCTTTAAACTTGAAGGTGATGTTCATGCTGCGGCTATGAAGCTGAAAGGATCTGAGCTTTTTGATCCTTCGGGAAAAGGAAGAGCAATGAAAGAGTGGGTGCAGGTTACATACGCAAATAAGGACAATTGGACAGAACTGGCGAAAGCTGCAATGAAATATGTTTCAAAATCTATTTAGTCTCTTATGCGAAAGGTGTTTATAATCGTTCGGGATTTTTTTGTACTTCATAAAATCAATTTAATAAAGTTTTTCTTTTTATTAGCAATCGCGTTTCTCTATTTGGGCAGGGCGTTTAATGAGCAGTCTGAAGATTATGTTACCGGAGATGGATTTGAGTACCTACTGATGACAGAGGCTTTTGTAAACCATCACTCACCGGATATTGTTTTGTCCGATATTGAAAGCTACAAATCCAAACATAAGAATTGGGATGTCTTTCAGAAGCATGATGCGGTTGATGGAATGATTGTGGAGCTACAGTCGGCGAAAGCCGCATTTAAAGATAAAATTTACGGTTTTTTTGCGAGTAAAAATAAAAAATGGTATTCCTATCATTTTTTTGCTTACTCATTAATAAATGTTCCTGTATTTACAATTTTCGACGAGTTTGGCCCTGATAAAAGTTTTGCGATTACTAACGCCTTTCTTGTTATCATCACCTGTTTTATAATGCTTTTTTTCAGCAAAATGAACGCGACGGCGTCCGTTTTATTGGCTCTGTGTTTTTGCTTCAGCTCAGCGTATTTCTATGTGCACTGGCAACATCCGGAAATATTTACAATGTGTTTCGTAGCAATGTCGCTTGTTTTTTATTTTACCGGCCGAGGTTATTTGTCACTTTTGTTCATGGCAATCGCATGTATGCAGAACCAGCCCTTATTGGTTGCTCTCGGTGTTTTAGGTCTCGGCGTAATTCACAAGAAAGGACTTAAATTGAATGTTATTTTAAAAGCGGGACTTTTTTCATTCCCGGCGTTAATTCCTCCTCTCTTCTATTTAATAAATTTTGATACAACCAACATTATTAAAGATCTCGGTTATCTCGATC
>CBIHPU010000212.1:0-6423 GCA_966211935.1 uncultured bacterium
GCTTGCATCTTTCATCCGCTTCAAACATTTGCAGGAGGAATCTGGAAAACAACTGACGGAGGAGCCAGCTGGAACAAGCAAACAGGCGCGGCATACACAGCATCATCGTTTCCAAACTTTGTTTATTTCTGGGATGGCAATAACGGAATTACGGTTGGCGACGCTGATTCAACTTCATTTGAAGTTTATACAACTACAGACGGAGGATCAACCTGGGTACGAACTCCAAATACAGGTAATCAACTTTCAACAAACTCTTCTTCAGAATACGGATTAACAAATTCATTTTCGGTTATCGGTGGGACATTGTGGTTCAGCACAACCAAAGGAAGAGTTTTTAAAACCACGGACAAAGGCCTAACCTTTACTGTTTCTACAGTAGGTAATGGACTAACTGCCGCGCACAGCCTGAGTTTTGTAAACGCGGATACAGGTTACGCTTTTATGAATACGCCGGATTTGAAAAGCTGGAGAATAGCAAAAACAGTTGACGGAGGAAGTACCTGGTTGCCGGTGCAGAACAATACGAATGAAAATGTAACAACAATTTTAGGAGCAGATATTACTGCCGTTCCGGGGACTAACTCTCTAATTTCAGTGGGCAGTGATAACAATGCTATCGGTTCGTCAATCAGTGATGACGGAGGCGTAACCTGGTATTTGCTGGAAGATACTTCACTTGCTCCTCCGCGCATCAGTGTTCGTTTTCTGAATTCCACAACGGGTTGGGCCGGCACTTTTAATCAGGATCAACTTACTTCCGGAATACATAAATTTTCCGGCGCGGTAGGAATACACGACAAAACGAGCGGAGAACTGATGATTACCATTGCACCGAACCCAGCTTCAGATTTTATACGTATTGTGAATGCAAAAACAGAATCTGCAACTTACACCCTGTTTAATTTAACCGGAGAAGTGATTGGTGGCGGACAGATTAACGGCAACTACATTGATGTTTCGGCTTTGCCGGCGGGAATTTACTTTATTGAAATAATCTCGGAAAAGATGAGAGGAAGCGATCGCTTCATTAAACAATAAAAAAGTCTTATTGATCATTTAGTTGAGATCATTTTTTATTTTTCGCTATGCAATTTCAGGGTAAAGTTATTTGGATCACAGGCGCCTCTTCCGGTATTGGTGAGGCGTTGGTGAAAGAATTTGCATTGCAGGGCGCTAAAATTGTTCTTTCCGCACGCAAAGAAAATGAATTGAATCGCGTAAAAAAAGAAAGTGGGCTTACTGACGCAAACTCATTGATATTACCATTCGATCTGTGTGATACTTCTACCGCCGGACAACTGGCTAAACAGATAACGGAGAAATTCGGTAGCATAGATATCTTAATAAATAACGGCGGCTTCAGTCAGCGCGCTGAAGCAAAAGACACAGAACTGCAAACCACAAGAGATCTGATGGAAGTGAATTTCTTCGCGCCAGTTGCATTAACAAAAGCAGTGCTTCCTTACATGTTGAAACATCAAAGTGGAAATATCGTGGTGATCAGCAGCATTGCGGGAAAATTCGGATTTTATCTTCGTTCATCTTATTCAGCCGCGAAGCATGCTTTGCACGGATATTTTGAATCGCTTAGACTGGAAACTGAGAAATCAGGTATTAAAACGTTGATTGTGTGTCCCGGAAAGATCCGCACGGATATCTCAATTAAAGCAGTTGGACCACAAGGCGAGTCGCACGCGAAAATGGATGAGAGTCATGTGAATGCAATGAGCGCTGCTGACTGTGCAAAAGAAATTTTGACAGCGATTAAAGAAAATAAAGAAGAAGTACTTATTGGAGGAAAAGAGTTAAATGCAGTGCGACTGAAACGTTTTTTCCCAAAATTATTCGGAAAGATAATCCGCCGCCAAAATCCACTCTGAGAATTCAGCATCCGTATTCGGCAGAATAATCCGACGAATCGCTAAGCTATAACACGTATTTTTAATTAAATCAGATTTTTGTTAACAAAAAAGACCCATTCACATTCTGTCAATACAGAAAAATTTATTTTTTTTATGTTCAAATTATTAAACCAATAAAAACTATGGAACAATCAAACATCGGAGCAGCAACCGCTCCTGAATCGGCCAAGAGGCCAGCATTTTTAACTGTATTGTGTATTTTAACGTGGATAGGAAGCGGCCTTGGCTCATTACTCCTTATTTTATTATTAGTTGGTGCTGGCTTTTTAGCTAATAGCTCACTTGGAACATTGTTAGGGCCAGCTTTAGCTGGTGGGTCTGCGATGATCGGTTTATTGACAGTATGTTCTGTCGGATCATTGTTCGGAGCTATCATGATGTGGAAACTTAAGAAAGTAGGTTTCTATATCTATGCAGGTTGCCAGGTTCTGTCTGCAATTACTCCATTAATTTTTGGTGGAACATCAGGCGTGATGGGCTATGTATTTACCGCATTGTTCATCGTACTTTACGGTTTGAACTTAAAACACATGAAATAATATACAATAGATATTTTCTATTAAGAGCCGCACACCAAAATGTGCGGTTTTTTTTTCACTATTATTTACCCGGTCTGGGCCGTTCTGTATACCGTTCCCTTTTTTTTGATAAATTTGATATAAACCAATAAACCCAATACTAATGATCACAGTTACAATTAAACACCAGGAAACCTATTCACGTGGTGAACTTCTTTTGAGATCTTTTTTCGCTCCAATTTACATGGTACTGCCGCACATGCTTGCTATGATCATTTTCGCGATCGGTGGTGGATTTCTGAATTTCATCGCATTCTGGGCAATCCTTTTTACAGGGAAATATCCAAAAGGAATGTTTGAATACCAGGTAAAACTTATGCGCTGGAGCCTGCGCCTCAATGCAAGAATGCAAAATCTTTCTGACGGATATCCGTCTTTCGGTATGAACGGAACAGATGATAAGACACACCTGGACATCACTTATCCTGAAACTTCAAGCCGCGGACTTCTTTTAGCACGCGCTTTCTTCGGAATGATCTATGTTTACATTCCTCATGGATTTTGTTTATTATTCCGCAGCATTGCATCAGCGTTCGTAAGATTAGCTGCATGGTGGGTTGTGTTGTTTACAGGGAATTATCCTGAAGGCATGCATGAATTCAATGTAGGAACCATTCGCTGGGGAATCAATGTTGCCGCTTACATGGGTAACATGACAGATAAATATCCAGCATTTACAGGAAGACCTGAGGGAGCTCCTGCAGTGGCATAATTGCATTAAAATTTTTGTATAAAAACCGCGTCTGTAAAGACGCGGTTTTTTTTGTTCCTGCAAGTTTAATATTTGTAATTTTATTTCATGGCAGAAGATCTGGTTGTAAGCGGTGGCACTAAAAAGGAAAAGTATGCTTCCCTCCTCCCCCAAATAATTTCACTTGTTGATGGTGAAAAAGATGTAATTGCAAATATGGCCAACATCTGTGCGGCCATTAAATACGGAATGAATTTTTTCTGGGTTGGATTTTATATTGTAAAAAATGATCAGCTGGTATTAGGTCCGTTCCAGGGACCGGTAGCTTGTACCCGTATTAATAAAGGTAAAGGAGTTTGCGGCGCCGCGTGGCAAAGAAAAGAAACCATTATTGTTGATGACGTTGAAAAATTTCCCGGACATATAGCCTGTTCCTCGCTTTCAAAATCTGAAATCGTAATTCCCGGATTCAACAGCGACAATGAAGTTGTTTTTGTCCTGGATGTTGATGACGACGCGTACGCAACGTTTGACAAAGTAGACAAAGAATATCTTGAACAGGTTGTAAAGTTGGCTGAGAAATATTTTTGAAAATCCGCTGGTCACAAAGGTCGCGGAGAAGAACACAATGCGCGCAAAGAAAGTTTCTTCTTTGCTTGAAAAAACATTTTCTTTTTGTTCCGTTCTGATTTACAATTGCTCTTTGTGTCAAGCATCATTACGCAATAAACCTTTGCGCTCTTTGTGAGAAGCTTCGTGTGCTTTGTGACCAATCAGATTTTCTATACTTTGTTCCGATACCTTAACCTTCGCTGGTTTTAGCATCATTTATTTCTCACCGACTTTTCTATCTTTGCATTAACGTCAACAACAGAATTTTTTTTTGAATCACAGATCTCGCTCTATTGCCCGCTTCATAGTTCACGTTTTAGTGATCTTCATTCTATCCTATCTGTTGACCAGTTGCGCGCAAATGCTTCCGCTAACCGGCGGAGACAAAGACGTAGATCCCCCAAAAGTTTTAAAACAAAGTCCGGAAAATAAAACCACCTCATTTACCGGCAACGAAATAAGAATAGAATTTGATGAATACATCCAGGTAAAGGACATTCAGAATCAGCTCATCATTACTCCACGGCTCGAAAAAACGCCCGATGTCAAAGTATCTTCAAAAAGCCTGTTGTTGAAATTCAACGAGCCCCTTGCGCAGAATACAACTTATAATTTAAACTTTGGTTCATCAATAGCAGATGTTCATGAAGGAAATGTGCTGGCGGAGTTTTCTGTTATTTTCAGTACAGGTACATTTATTGATAGTTTTTATGTGGAAGGAAATATTACAGACGCCTACTCCAAAAAACCAGTTGCTGATATCAGCGTTATGTTGTACGCAAACGGAAACGACAGCAGTATGTATAAGGATAAGCCCCATTACTTTTCCAAAACAGACGCGGCAGGTAATTATAAAATAAAAAACATCCACGCCGGGAAGTATAAGATAGCAGCCATAGGCGACAAGAACAAAAACTTTACTTATGAGCAGGGGGAAGAGACGGCAGCAGCGAAAAAAGAACTTATAACAATAGACAGCAGCGCGAAAATAAATTTTGAAGTGTTTAAAGAAGAGCCCCTGAAGTTTTTTGTAAAACGAACCATCTATCCTTTTTATGGACGTGCTATCTTCACATTCAATAAACCTTTTACAGGAGGGTTGCGTCCATCACCAGGTACAACAGAAAAATTTAAGTACCACTTTAATGAAGGAATGGACAGTCTTCACCTGATGTACAATCGTGGAGGAAAGGATACGTTAGAATTGTTGCTTCTTGGTCCGGATGATCGCCTTACAGAAAAACTACTGCTTGCAAAACAGGATAACGAGAAATATGAGAAAGATCTGAAAAGCGGAAAATTCAAGCCACGGGTTAACGGCATATCGCAACAAAAATCTTTTGACAGGATTTATTTCAGCACGACCAATATTTTCAGCAGTGGTAGTATAACAACGAAGGATTCGGGAGACATTGACCCCACGCGCATACTTTTTGTGCAGGAGAAGGACACGACACGGTTTAAATTTCCGGTAACGGCGCGAAAAGGCGTTTACGCTCTAAGCGTGGATAAACCTATGAGCGGAAAGGGAGAATTTATTTTTTACCCCGGCGCGTTTACGGGATATGAAAAAACGTTGAACGATACGATGCGGATGAGTTACGAGTGGAAAACGAAAGAAGATATGGGAACGGTTATACTTTCACCTTCAGTCAAAGAAAAAGGAAAGTACGTTGTTGAGTTGCTGAACGAGCGTGGAGGCGTAATTGAGAAAAAAAATATAGATGCAGACGGAATAACGGAAGAGAAGTTCACTTTTGAAGGGCTTGCACCGGGAAATTACTCGTTGCGCATGTTTAAAGACGAAAATGAAGATGGAAAATGGACCACAGGTTCATTATTGGATGAAAGAAGTCCTGAAAAAATATTCTATTATGATAAACCAATCAAACTTCTTGCAGATTGGGAGCTGAACATAACCTGGATAATCGAATAAAAGATGATTTGATCGCGACATTTGATGTAAGAAGATCGAAAATTCAATGAATAAACAGGAAATCGACATACAAAAACAAAAAATGTTAGTTCATTGTTGAAATTCACAGCCGGAACGAACTTTAAGATTATGGTTGGTTTTTGAGCCTAAAATGAACGTTTATGCGATCATTTGAAGTGATAAAGGGCTTCAAAAAAATATTTATCTGAAAATTTTAATGATCTTAAGAAATCATTTTTTCATTGGAGAAATTGAATATTTTTTCAGTTGATGGTGAATTTATATTTTCTTTAAACGCGAAAAAAGATTTTTAAAATCGAATCATTGAACTTCCATCAACTATCAAATGCGTTTTACGTTATTCACCATTTTCAACAAAAAACTGTTAATAAAAATATTCACGACTTTTTTATTCATGTTGATAATTTTTATTATTTCGTATTAACAAATTAAAAACTAAAAACCATGGCAAAGAAAGCAACAAAAAAAGCAGGTAAGAAATCTGCAAAAAAAGGTGCAAAAAAAGCAGGTAAGAAAAAAGCTGCTAAGAAGAAAAAGTAAAGCACTAAAAAAAACCCTCGCTCAGCGAGGGTTTTTTGTTTTATCTCATTCCGTGTTTTCCCAATGAAAAACAGCTTTTCAATCCACCCGGGAAAACAAAAAAGCAATCAATAAAAAATT
>CBIHPU010000213.1:0-6350 GCA_966211935.1 uncultured bacterium
ATTCGTCGAAGGGGACGTCGACCGGAACGTCGACTCTTTCGCTACCAATAATGCTCTACAAACAACAACCGTAAACCAACACAAAAGCTGAGAAATTCGTCGAAGGGGACGTCGACCGGAACGTCGCCGGCCCCGGCGCTCCCGAACTCGCTTAAAGCGTTTTTCTCACGTGGTAAACTTTTTTCGCTTTCGTTTTTATAAACCGAACCTCAACGTGACCATGTTGTTCGTTATTTTTTGGAACGATGTAATCTTTTTTATCCGGATTCTCCGCCAGTTTTTCCTCAATGGTTTTAACGTGACTCTTGTGTTTTAACCTGGTTTCCGCAATTCCGTCCTTTACAAGATATTTTTTAATTGCCTGAGCACGTTTGTCGGCAAGTTCTTCTGTGTTTGGACATTCTCCGCCTTTTTGCATGAACTGATCAATATCCGCATCCAGGTCCTTGTTTTTCTTTAAGAACTTGGAAAGACGCTGAAGCTCCACGTAAGATTCTTTCTTGATGGTATCAGAACAATCAACGAAGAAAATATTATTTAAATGAACCACCTGGTCTGTGTCGTTATTAACTTCAACCGGCTGCAGAAAAATATCTTTTACAATTTCCGTGTAATCTGTAGTAGCAGTAAGATCTATATGCTGACTGTTTGCATAATAACCTTTTTTGCTTGCGAGAAAATCATACAATTCGCCGGCTGGTAAAATGATCTGGTATTTTCCATCTGCAGAGTCTGTAACAGCAACAAGAGCCCTTGTGTTTGTTTTAAGTATAGTGCTGATCACTTCACTTTTTAATGGAAGCTTGGTTTTTGCGTCAAGCACTCTTCCTTTTATCAATACTACAGGATCTGGTTTTGCGGATTGAGGAAGTTGAATGCGTACAATCTCACTTTTACCGGCAGTACCGTTGTCTGCGGAAACGAGATAGGCGTATTTACCTGAAGCGGAAATTGAAAAATAAGCATCAAAATCAGCCGAGTTTATTTCCGGACCCAGGTTTTCAGGTTTGCTCCATTTCTTCCAGGTATCATCCAATCGCCTTGTTACAAAAATATCCGCGCTGCCATAAACTCCGTGACCATAACTTGCAAAATATAATGTCTTGTTGTCGGGTGCGAGAAATGCGCCAAACTCTGACAATGGAGTATTTACAACCGCGCCAAGATTTTTCGGTTTTGAGAAATTGATTCCGTCTTCGGAAAAAGCAACATACAAATCTGTATTTCCAATGCTGTTCGCTTCCTCAAGGTAACAAAGCATTATTTTTCTGTTGGAGGAAATTGATTTTCCGGTATAGCGGTTCAGCTCAGTATAACGCGGGACGTTTACCGGCGCGGGTTTGCTCCATTTCCCTTCGCTTGAACGTTGAGCCATCCAAACGGTTTGTTTGTATCCATCATAATAACCTTTGTAATATAATGTACTGTTATCACCGCTGATACCAATCATTCCCTGGTTGTATTTGTTATTTATTGTGGAGGAAACTTTAATAAAATGCTTCCAATGCCCTGAAGAGTCGCGCTGTGCATGAAAGAGATCGTCATCCTCACGCGCGTTCGTTCCCGCCAGATCACATTCCCTAATGGAATAATAGATATTATTATCATCAGCAGAAACCATCGGATTCAGCTCTTCACATCTGGAATTTACTTTCGCTCCAAGGTTTTCTTTTTTGTATCCCTGACTGGGATTTGAAATAAGGTGAAGCGTTCTGGTATGTGGTTTTTTCGACGAGGCGAAGCGTGACACTTCCACAGTGAAATTATTCGGAAGAGCCAGACCGATTGAGTAAACAGATGTTCTTTGCGAATAATAGGGAGTTGATTTTGTATAAACT
This sequence comes from uncultured bacterium, assembly GCA_966211935.1. Taxonomy (GTDB): domain Bacteria; phylum Bacteroidota; class Bacteroidia; order B-17B0; family Aurantibacillaceae; genus AM-1111. The sequence continues at coordinate 1,839 of CBIHPU010000213.1, forward strand.
TTTGTAGTGCCGGCTTTGTAAACCTCACCATTGCAGAACGAGCCTTTTTTTTCTCCGTTAATATAAACCGAGATAATTCCGCGCTTACATTCAACGCCAAGACGATTTACAGCTCCCGTTCCCTGTTTTATTTCATCGGCAGTAATATATTCCATCATTTCAATCTTCTTGCTGTTGCTGTCAAATGCTCGGACCATATAATATCCGTTTGGAGTTATCCAGTATTCATAATCATAGTTTCCAACGTGAAAAAGAATTCCATAGCCGTAATTTCCGGTTGCGCGGATAAGTTTGAAATCCATTTCGAAATAGACTGAGCTGTCAGTATAAAAATGGTAAGGTAGATCAGGCCAGAACATATTGTCCGCGGCGTTGTTTTCCACCAATAGTTTTCCACCTTCAATTTTAAGAAAGTTGTTTTCTTTTGTTGTCTGTTTTCTGAATCCGTTTGATGTACTGAAATTTTCGTCAACGAATGTTACAGCCGGCTGCGACTGAAAAATGCCAACTGATGCCAGCATTAAAAAAAGTATGATTCTATGCATAGTAGTGAAAAAAAATGCCGCTCCTTAGAACGGCATTTATTAAAATTAAAAAAAATTATTTATCGCGTTTTTTGAGCCAATTAACTACTGCCGGCGCCAATTCTTTTTGACTTCTGCTTCCAACAAAGACTCCGATGTGACCGCCTTTAAAACTGAAAAGCTCTTTGTCAGTTGAACCCACATTGTCATTCAACGGAATAGTTGCTGTTGGTGGCACAAGATGATCTTCTGTTGCGTAAACGTTCATTAAAGGACAGGTGATGTTTTTGAGATTTATTTTTCGTCCGCCAACTTCCATTTCGCCTTTCACAAGTTTATTTTGTTGGTAAAGATCCTTCATGAACTGACGGAAACATTCGCCGGCCTGCGCGGGGCTTTCATTGATCCATTTTTCCATTCGCAGGAAGTTGATGAGCTTGTCTTTGTCGTCGATAACGCTCATCATGCTTTGCTGCTTCTGGAATTTCATCATGGGCTTCAGCATTTCAAATCCCTGGTTTAAAAATTCTCCCGGTATTAATCCGTTGTTTCCTTCAACCAGTTTATCAAAGTCCATGTCCTTGCTCCAGCGGAAAAGCAATCCGTCGTTCGTGCTGAAGTCGACAGGTGTTACAAGTGTTACCAGGTTTTTTACTTTGTCCTGGTGAAGTGAAGTATAAATGAGACTAAGCGTTCCACCCTGGCAAATGCTCATGATGTTCACTTTGGGTGTGCGATGCTTTTTACGGATATGATCAACGCAATTGTTGATGTAGCCATTCACATAGTCATCAATTGAAAGATAGCGGTCGGCTTTGCTTGGAAAACCCCAGTCGATCAGGTACACATCACAACCCGAATCAAGAAGATTCTTAATGTAGCTCCTGTCCGGCTGAAGATCCATCATTTTCCACGTGTTCACCAATGCGTATACAATAAGAACGGGAGTTTTAATTGTCGGCTCCGTATCTCTTGTAAAATGATAGAGAACAAGTTTATCTTCCTTGTAAACGGGAGTTTTAGGAGTTTGAGCAATTTCAACTTCCTTTATCTGCGCAAGAGTTTCGTAACTCTTCATCATTTTCTGATTCAGATCAGATAATTCTTTCAGCATTGTTTCCATTTCCGTCTGTTTAAAGCTTATCAGCTAAGTTATTTGGTTTATTCGTTAAAAACGAAAAAGGGCGCCGCTTTAATTTGCGGGCAGCCCTTTTTGCAGCTATGAGTGCTATTAAAAGCCTGTTACAACTTTTATTGGGTAAGCTGTCCCAGTTTTATCGTTTGCCTGCGCTTTTTGCCGGCTTTTTTTCGTCTTCTTCAGTTTCAACTGAACCAGCTGAAAGCTTTGTCTCCAGAGCTTTAACCTGCTTTTTCAGATCATAAATGGTTTTGTGAAGTTCTTCAACTTCAGATCTGAAAACAACGGGGTAAACGTTGAACTGACTTTCAAACTGCTTTTCAAATGAATGTTTAACGTCAGTGCTGATCGCTAAAAGCTCCGATTTTAGTTTAGAAAATTCCTCAGAAGAGTAAAGTTGTGTAAATGCTTCCTCGTTTACTTTTACCCACTCATTATAGAATTCGTTAAAGCTTTTTGCTTCAGTTGCGCCAGCCTGTAATTTCTCAGCTGATTCTTTAGCAACTTTTTCAATTGCTTTTTGTCCTGTTACATAAAAGTGATACTGGAACTGGGCCTGCTTCACTGTATATTCAGCAACACGGTCCATTAAAGCGATAGTTGCTTCCACATTTTCTTTTTCTTTGCCTGGAGTTACAAGGTTCAACACCGGAGAAAAAGATTTACCGAATACATTGCTCACTTTAGAGTACATATCAGAAAGCTTCGCGAAATCTCCTGAAACCAATTGAGGAAATTCTTTGCTGATATTCTGGAAAGCGTGAATATATTCTTTTGAAAGATTATTCTGGTTCATAAAGAAATTCTGGATGTTTTTAATTCCCGCTTCAAATACTTCATTCACGTTTCCGGTTGTGAAGTATTGTGAGAACATCTGCTCAGTAATTTTCTTATAGTTATCAGCGCTGTAAATCTGCTTTAAAGTATCAGCACTGAAATCGTGATTCTGCCATGATTTAAATACTGAAGACCAGGAATCCTGCAACTGAGAATAAACTTTGCTTCCTTCAAAGAATTTTTTAAATACATCCTGATTATTCGCGTCAGGAATATTTTTCATTAAAGTTGAAAAAGATGTATTCAACGCATGCATCCAGGTATTGTAAATGTTAGTCCACGCGTTGTTCATGGAAGTGAAATTGTTGATGTAATCATTGGCAGGTCTGCCGTAGTTTACAAAACTGCTGTATATGCTTTGATTGAAGTCAGTAAACTGCTTTACATAACCTGTTTGCTGCTCATACCATTTTTTGAAAAATTCTTCTGGTTTTGAGAATGCCTCGCGGTTAGCAACGTTATTATAATTTGACTGAACTCCCCCGAAAATATTCATTTGCTTTTCGATCCACTCAGTGTAAATGCTCTGACCTTCAGACTGAATTCTTCCGCCGGTTAATGCATCCTGAAATTTCTTTGTGGTATCCATCCAGTTGGAAACTGTTTGGGTCTGCGCCTCAATCATGTTGTCGAGGATGGGATTCTGCGTTTTCATTTTTGTAATTGTTAAAAAATTATCTACTCGTAAATTCGGCTGCAAAGGTCGTGTATTTTTCTCTTACAAGTCAAGTGAAATACGAAAAAACTTTTAAGATCAAGTGTTAAATACAGGTTTTAGTCGAATAAATGTTGAAATTTGTCGCATGTTTAAACATAAATCAACTATTCTTCTATTTTTGTTAATATTAAAATAGACACTATATGATTCAAAGCGCCCAGGTTTACACACACGATTTCCGGTTTTCACAAGAGCAGGTTAACCAGTTTGCGGAGGTTACAGGAGATAAAAATCCGGTTCACACCAACCCGGATTACGCGGCAAAGACCATGTTCAAACGACCTATTATGCACGGCATGCTCAGCGCGTCATTGTTCTCCAAAGTTTTCGGTACTCTGTTTCCGGGGGAAGGGACGATCTACCTAAAGCAATCCTTGTCATTTTTAAAACCTATGTATGTTGATACGGATTATGAAGCTGTTTTTACGGTGAAGGAGATAATTAAAGACAAGAACAGAGCGGTTATTGAAACTGTTATTAAAGATAAAGCCAGCGGTAATGTTTGTACAAGCGGCGAAGCGGTTGTAATGAACGTTGATAAAATAAAATAAGTTTTCACACGAATCAGCGGAGATAATCAGTAAAAAGTTTGAAATAACATTTACCCGGTATGATTTTTTATTCTGCTTAATCTTTAAAACCCCCCGTCATGGATAAATCAAATAAAAGAGTCGTATTGGTTACCGGCGCAACAGGCGGACTCGGTACTGCAATGTGCAAACAGCTTTATAACAACGGTTATTGCGTTGTTGGAAATTACCGTAACAAAGAAAAAGCGGATCAATGGAAAGACGCCATGAAAAAAGATGGTTTTTCTATTGAGCTTTTTAACGGAGATGTTTCTGATTTTGATTCTACCGGAAACATGGTGAATGAGATTGGTTCTAAAATCGGTCCTATTGACATCCTTGTGAATAACGCAGGAATAACGCGTGACAGTCGTTTGATAAACATGAAAAAAGACGATTGGTACGAGGTTATAAACAGCAACCTGAACAGCGTTTTCAATTGTGCAAAACACATTTTGCCGGGAATGATTGAAAGGCAATTTGGACGAATAATTAATATTTCTTCCGTAAATGGTCAGCGCGGTCAATTTGGACAGACTAATTCCTCTGCAGCAAAAGCCGGCATGCATGGTTTTACAAAATCGCTCGCAATGGAAGTTGCGAAATATGGAATTACAGTAAATACCATTTCTCCCGGTTACATCGCTACGGATATGGTTATGGCTGTGCCTGAAAAGGTGCGTAACCAGATTGTAGCGCAGGTGCCTATGGGGAGGTTGGGAGGGA
>CBIHPU010000214.1:0-6347 GCA_966211935.1 uncultured bacterium
TAATATCCGTATGAAAAATATTGTATTCGCATCCAATAATAAAAAGAAACTGGAAGAGGTGAGAGCCCTGCTTGGTCCAAAATGGCAGGTGTTATCTTTAAAAGATATAGCATTTGAACAGGAGATTGAAGAAACCGGTACAACATTCAGGGAGAACGCAGCATTGAAAGCAAATTTTATTGCTGATCATTTTAAGCGCGATTGTTTTGCAGATGACAGCGGGCTCGAAGTTTCTGTTTTGAACGGAGAGCCGGGAGTGTTCAGCGCCCGATTTGCAGGCACGCACGGTGATGCGAAAGCAAACAATTTGTTGTTGCTGGAAAAAATGCAGGGCGCAGTGGATAGAACCGCCCGTTTTGTTACAGTAATAGCGTTGCGGTTAGATAAGCATATTCATTATTTCGAAGGAATAATCTGCGGAAAGATTATTACGGAGTTCCGAGGCGATAATGGCTTTGGTTATGATCCGCTTTTTGTACCAGATGGTTATAGTAAAACGTTTGCGGAAATGTCGCTTGATGAAAAAAACAAGATCTCTCACAGGGCCATTGCAGTTAATAAGTTAGTTGATTTCTTGAAAAACATCCGCTGAGTTCGCGTATTGTGTTCGTCTATTTTTGTTAATATTTCATTGTTATGTCAAAGATCAGGATAGGAATAATTTTTGGTGGTCGTTCAAAGGAACGTGAAATTTCTTTTGCAGGCGGTAGGACCGTGTATGATAACCTGAACAAAACTTTTTTTGAACCCGTTCCTGTTTTCGTTGACAGCTGGGGCAATTTTGTTTTACTGGATTGGCAATATGTTTACAAAGGCTCCATCAGAGATTTTTATCCCCCGGTGGAATTTCTTCCAAAAAACAATTCAACTTTTCAATATTACGCCGAGAACCTTGAAGACACTTCAAAACAAAAGCAACTGGAAATGCTGAAGGCAATCGGCAGACCTGTTAACGCTGATGAACTGAAGTCGATTTTTGACTTTGCTTTTTTATGTCTTCATGGTCCTTACGGGGAAGATGGAAAAATTCAGGGACTTTTCGAATACCTTGAGATTCCTTATTCAGGATCCGGAATTCTTCCTTCGGCAATCGGAATAAACAAGGCTGTCCAAAAGCAGTTAATGGTGAACAGTGGTTTTAATAGTCCTGCTTTTTTTACAGTGGATCGTAATGACTGGATCAATGGTAAGTGCAAAGGACTATGGGAGAAGGCAAAGAACGAGATAGGTTTGCCAATGGTGATTAAGCCTGCAAACCAGGGATCATCAATTGGTGTTACTATTCTTGGAAGTGATTCTGAATATGAGTTTATGAGCGCGGTTGAAAAAGCTTTGTTTACAAAGTGGGTTGATGCCGATGAATGGAAAAAATTAAAAGAAGATCAGAAAACAGAATATGTAAGACAACTCAGCGATATACGTGAAGGTATCGGAATGCCGGTTAACATAAATGGTAACACAATAAATGACCCTGTTAAACTGCAGGAATTTTTTAATAAAGAACTTGCTGGAGTCGATGGTTTGGTTGTTGAATCCAAAGATGGAGAGAGTACAGTTCTGATTGAAGGTTTTATTGAAGGAAAAGAATTTTCATGTATTGTTGCTGAAGATGAAAATGGCGAAGCGATAGCGTTACCTCCAACAGAAATTCGGAAAGGCAAGGAACTGTTCGATTACCGAAGTAAGTATCTTCCGGGATTATCAAGAAAAATTACGCCTATTGATCTTGATGACAAACACATAAACGCGATCCGCAAAGAGTGCGAAAAATTATTTTACGATCTCAAATTTGATGTTTATGCGAGGATAGATGGTTTCATTAAAAATGACGGAACAATTTTTCTTAACGATCCGAATACTACTTCCGGAATGATGCCTTCCAGCTTTTTCTTTCACCAGGCCGCGGAAATTGGATTGAATCCCTCGCAATTTCTCACATTTATTATTAGAACATCTCTCGCAAAACGAATTAAGCAAAGCCAGAACTCCGGCGCCTACGATTCTTTGCTGGTAAAACTGGATGAGTTGCTGGTGAACGAGAAATCAGCGCGTAAACAGAAAACAAAAATTGCTGTGCTGCTTGGCGGCTATTCATCAGAGCGACATATTTCTGTTGAGAGTGGAAGGAATGTGTTTGAGAAACTTTCCTCATCTGAAAAATATGATCCCATTCCTGTTTTTCTGACAGGTGATAATAATGAGCATATACTTTACCAGATCCCGGTGAATGTATTGTTGAAGGATAACGCGGATGACATTTTGGAGAAAGCGACAAATTACAAGGTTCATCCTGTAGTGAAAGACATCATGAAACGCTGCAGCAACATCACAGCAAAATATGCAACCTCAGAACAGATCAGTGAACCGGTTAAATTAAGTTACAGTGAACTTGCCAAGAAAGTAGATGAAGTGTTTATCGCGCTGCACGGTAGACCGGGAGAGGATGGAGCAGTTCAGTCGAGGCTGGATGAAATAGGCTTGAGTTACAATGGTTCCGACGGGTCAAGTTCAGAAATTACCATTGACAAATACAGAACAAACGAGTTGCTGAAGCAAAATGGACTTCATGTTGCCGAGCACATACTCGTTTCCAGGAATGATTGGGAAAATAAAAAGAATGAGCTTAAAGAAATCCTGGTCAATAAAATAAAACTGCCTTTTATTGCGAAGCCTGTGGATGATGGATGCAGCAGCGCGGTGAAAAAAATAAAGACGCTTGAAGAGTTTGATGCTTTTGCAAAACTGATTTTCAGAAATGAAGAAGCGCTTGATAAAGATGCCGCGGGGATTTTGCATATTAAACCGAAAGAAGAATTTCCGTGTAAAAACGTGATCCTGGTAGAGGAATTGATCAGCAGACGAGACGCTAAACATTTTCTTGAAATTACAGGCGGCATGTTGACGAGATTCAATGATAAAGGAGAAATGGAATACGAAGTGTTTGAAGCGTCTGAGGCCTTGAGTGAAGGTGATGTGTTGAGTCTGGAAGAAAAATTCCTGGCAGGGCAGGGGCAGAATATTACACCTGCACGTTATTCCAAAGATGGGAAAGAGCGTGATGAGATCTCCAGGCAGGTAAAAAAGGAACTTGAAAAAGCCGCGCGGATTCTTAACGTAACCGGTTACTGCAGAATAGATGCTTTTGTAAGAGTGTATGACGGACCAAAAGCGGAAGTAATCTTTATCGAGGTCAATTCCTTGCCGGGAATGACACCTGCAACATGCATATTTCACCAGGCTGCAATTAATGAATATAAGCCGTACGAGTTTATTGACAGGATACTTGATTTTGGAATGAAGAGGAGAAGCGCCCGAAAAGTTTAATGGGTTTCACGCGGAGTCATGAAGCAGAAATCCCAAGGCTGATTTCGCTTCATGATCAGCGAGGAGTTTTAAAAAATATTTGTGTTCCTTGTGGTTCTTTGAGAAGTTTGTGTCCTAAAAGATTTCACGCGACGATCGCAACTCCGCTACGTGTTTTTCAAGCGTAGTCATGAAGCAGAAATCACAAGGCTGATTTCGCTTCATGATCCGCGAGGAGTTTTAAAAAACCTTTGTGCCCATTGTGTTCCCTGGTGAGCTTTGTGTCCGAAAACCTTATGTGCCTAATGTGTTTTTTACTCTGAACAACTTCTCCAGCTCTCTTTCTAACAGTTCAAACAAAACTTCATTTCCATTTTGTTTATACTTCGAGAGATTTTTTCTGTATGTGTTTAGATTTTCTAAAAAGTCCCACAGGTCTTCTGCATTAAGATCTTTTGCGCGTTTACCATAACCGCATTTTTCAATGTAAGCCGCGTTTAAAAATTGTTCAAACTGACCGGGGAGAGGAAAGGAATATACCGGTTTGCGCAAATAGACTGCTTCACTTAAAAATGAAAATCCCCCGTTGGCAATAACTGCTTTACAACCCGCAAAATCATTAATAAATCCTTCCTCACTGAATGTTTTGAATTCTATATTTCCTGATGTTTCGTTTTTATTTGAACCGTAAACTTTAAAATGTTCTCCTTCAAATTTTCTGAATGTATTTTTTAGCCGCCCGGCTGATCCTGCGGATTGATAAACAAGTATGTGATCACCAAAGGTCGGCTTCTCCTCCTCCTGTATTGCTTTTCTTATTATCGGCGGAACAATTACTGTGTTCCTTTTTGTAGCTGCACAATCAAAAAAAGATGTGATAAAATATTTATCCGCGCCCGGAACTTTGGTTCTGACAATGTTTTTTGCAAGCTTAAAATTATTTTTCTCTTCTTTCGGAATTTTAATTTCCAGTCTGCATCGGTCAATAACCTGTATATTGTCTATACAAATAAGTGGTAATCGATGTAATTTTGAGTAAGCCCAGGTAAAACTTTCAAAATCGCTGATCACTAAATCCGGCTCAAACTGTTTTTCCAGCTTTAGAAATTTTGAAAAATTGAACAGTAAGTTCTTCGGGCCCGATCTCAGATTAAATAGAAAGGTTTGCCATTTGGAAATTTTTCCATCTTCAAATCCAAAATGGAATCCTTTAATTTCAGTTACTCTTCCCGGAAAAGTTTTATCAAGAAAATGAAACGCTTTGTGGCTACTCACAACATGAACATCATGATTCAGCGAGAGCAGAAACAGAATTACTTCTTTACTTCGTGTTGCATGACCCATGCCCTCACCGGGCACACCGTAAAGAATCTTCATAAAGAAAAGCTTTAATTAAACTGATTTCAGTTTCGAAATAGTTTCAGCCGGATCTTTAGCAGAAAACACAGTATTTCCAGCCACCAGTACATCTGCTCCGTGCTGAATTAGTTTCCTGTAATTATTCAGATCAACTCCGCCATCAATTTCAATAAGTGCCGAACTTTTCTTGTCACGTATCATTTCTTTCAGCGTAGCAATTTTGTGATAAGTGTTCTCAATGAATTTCTGTCCGCCAAAACCCGGGTTAACGCTCATCACGCACACCAGGTCAATGTCCTGAATAATATCTGCCAACTGGTAAACGGAAGTATGTGGATTCAAAGCAACTCCAGCTTGCATGCCTGCGCTTTTAATGTACTGAATGCTTCTGTGAAGATGATTGCATGCTTCAACGTGAACAGTCAGCACATCAGCTCCCGCTTCTTTGAAGGTGGTAACATATCTGTCGGGATCAATGATCATCAAATGAACATCAAGAGGTTTTCTCGCGTTCTTTTTTATAGACTTCATTACAGGAAAACCGAAAGAAATATTGGGAACAAAAACTCCGTCCATAATGTCAACATGAAACCAGTCTGCCTGGCTGTTGTTTATCATTTCGCAATCGCGCTGCAGGTTACCAAAATCAGCGCTTAATATGGAGGGTGCAACTTTATGCATGGCCGGGTCTTTATTTTTCCGGACGAAAATACTTAAAATTCCGCAAGAGGCGCAGATGAATTAAATTACCGCTTGTCTCTTAATCAGATAGGAATAAAGCACCTGGAAGAATCCTTTGTTGATATCCGCTTCCACGAAATCAATTCCGAATTGCTGGCACTTGAGTTTAAGATCGTTTGTATAGCTGCCAATATTTTTCAGATACTCTTCCTTGATATCGGTTGGATTGATTTTAAGTTCTTCTCCCGTTTCCATATCAATAAAACGATAGGGCCGGTTTTCAAACTCAAAATCAAGTTCTTTTAATTTATCGGTCACATGAAAAAGAATTACTTCATGTTTTTTGTGTTTTAAATGCTGCAATGCGGAAAAGAGCGCTTCCTGGTCAGTGTTGCTGTCGAACATATCACTGAAGATCATTACCAGCGATCTGTTATTGATCACTTCCGCCACCTGGTGCAACGTTTCAATTGCGTTGGTTGATCTTCTGTTCTCAGGTCGGTGCACCTCCATCATTTTCTCAAGCTCATTAAAGACCAGCTTTAAATGAATAGGTGTGCTGCGCGCGGGATAGTGATGTTCTATGTGATCGGAAAATGTAGTGAGTCCAATCGCGTCCCTTTGTCTTTTCAATAATTCTGTAAGCGCGGCAGCGGCGTAAATAGAAAAATTTATCTTATTATTCTGCTCCGCTTCCTTCTTCGTTTCGTCAAACGGAAAATACATTGAAGAGGAATGATCAATGATTATCTGGCAACGAAGATTTGTTTCTTCCTCGTAACGTTTCACAAATAGTTTGTCACTTCTTCCATAAAGTTTCCAGTCAATGTGCCGTGTGCTTTCTCCGGTATTATATAAACGGTGCTCGGCAAACTCAACAGAAAATCCGTGAAAAGGACTCTTATGAAGGCCGGTTATAAATCCTTCAACAACCTGTCGGGCCAGGATTTCCAGCTTTGATAATTGTTGCGAGGATTGGTTATAAAGTGAATTCAGCAAAAGAA
>CBIHPU010000215.1:0-6333 GCA_966211935.1 uncultured bacterium
TTTTCAAAAGGTCTTTTTCTTACTTCGATTTTTTTGAGCCGATCTAAAATTTCTTTTTCTGTTTTTTCTTTAAATCCTCCGCCTGCATGACCCAGATAATAAAACTTCCCGCCTTTATAATATCCAAATAAAATTGATCTGAATAATCTTCCGGAATCAGTTTCTGTCCAACCTCCAATTACAAATTCCTGTCTTTGCTTAGTCGGAATCTTTAACCATTCTTTTACTCTCTCACCCGGATAATAAAACGATGAACTTTTCTTTGCAACAATTCCTTCCATATCTTTTTCAATCATATCACCAAACAGATCTACACCTTTTCCATAAACGAAAGGGTAATTAATAATGTTGCCCGTTTTTCCCGGAATTAACTCTTTCAGGATTTTTTTTCTTTCAATCAATGGAACTTTTAAAAGACTGTAGCCTTCGAGCCAAAGAATATCAAAAACACAATACGCAAGGTGTGCAGAGCCTAATTGGCGAACCTGCTGAAGATCGTCGAAATTGGGTTTACCATTTTTGTCCAGCATGATCACTTCGCCGTCCAATATAAATGAAAATGGAATCTGGAAAAGGCTCTCCGTTACGCTGGAATAGATTTCAGAGTAGTTCTGATGTTCACGCGTAAGCAACTCCACCTTCAGATTATTTTTATGTGCTAGGATGCGGTAGCCATCCCATTTCACTTCATAGATCCATTCTTCATCGTCAAAGGGAGTTTCACTTTTAGTTGCCAGCATGGGTTTTAGTCTGCCGGGAAAAATTGACTTAACAGCACCTGTTTCCTTCAGCTCTTTGAGAATGGGAGAGATCCTCACTTTTTTTTTCAATTGTTGCATGACGGCAATTATTTCCGTTTGTGTTCATTCAAATAATCTTCAATTCGTGAAGCGGAATCACCAACCGCGTTTACCGCTTTAATCAGTTCCTCCCGTTTTACGTTAAAGCGTTCAGCCCAATAATGCAATTCATATTCCTCATGAATGTTCACACGGGTTGAATCATGTGGTTTTATTTTCTCCTTATCGTCTGGCATAATAAAAAACTTGTACAAGCTTACTGCCACATTATATAAATAGGAAGTGGATTCTACTATAGTAACATGCTTTTCTTTAATTAATATTTGGCGTGATATACCCTTCTATTCTCATATGATTGCTTGATCGCCGTCATTATTAAAATGTCTTTTATAAAATATTTTTGGATAAATGCCAGATAACTGTAATATGCCGGCTATTCACCTAAATTCTTGCGAGCGCGAATTCAAAACGGGAGCTCTTCTGTTAATGTTTATTTTACTTCGCGTGAGTTATTTTTCTGCGCAGACAGCTGACTCTGTTTATCCGGAAAAAATGTTGAATGAATTTGAACTTGCATCTCATTCTGAAACGCGCGAGTTTTCAAATACGCATACGGTAAAAATTCCGCTAACGGCAGGAACGCATTGTATTATTACAAGTGACGAAACGGATTGTCTTTATTTTGATACTATAAAACTTAAAGATCCTGCTGTGTTAATTTTTTCAGAAAGCATTCACCTGGTTGAATATAATATGATTGAAGAAAGATCTCAATCAAATGGTGACTATGGAAAAAATGTAATGAATTTGGTTGCGGGCGGAAGTGGTGTTCCTGGTAAGGAAGAAGGTTCAGTTCAAATGCTGCAGCCGCCCGCAGCAGCTTTTTGTGAAGGGAAAGTGAAAGGAGAAATTGATTTCGATCCAACCTTGTCACAAATGGAAAGCGGACAAGCTGAAAAATTGAAAATGTTTATCCCGAACGCATTTTCTCCTGATGGCAACGGAAATAATGATCGTTTCATTGTGGTAGGAGATAGCATTCAGTCATTTCATATGAATATTTTTGACAGAAGCGGGAAGTTGGTTTTTTGTAATGACAATAACGAGGCGGGTTGGGATGGCAGAATGGAAAACGGCAGAATACCTGAGCGATCGGAAGTTTATATTTACAATATTCAGGTTACAGATCTTAAAGGGAGGATTTTTACATATACAGGACATGTCACGCTGATTAGATAAAGTTGTCACGTGACATTGATGCGCGCACTTTAAAAGGTGCGCGTTTTTTTATTCAGGTTGGTTTGGATTTAATTAGTTGTTCTGTCTAAACTTTAATTGACACGACTAAACATAATAACAGAGTGAGTATTGTTTTTTAAGATATCTGGATAATTTTACTGATTTATTGTGATCGTGTGTTTCCAATTGAGAATTGGCTCAGCAAGGCAACGAATGGCCCTTTTCGTTTCTGGAAAAAGAAAATGCAGGGGAAGTTGAAGAATTATGAAAGCTAAAGATGAGAGTTGCTCTTTAGTATTTATGTTTCTGTGAAAAAAATTAAACCTTCAATAGTTCGTTTTATGCTACGTTCTTTTTTCACGCCTTTCGGCAGCAATTCGTCCAGGCTATATGCGCCGGATCCGAAATAACTTATCAGCATTGCTCCACCCAACATAGAAAGATTTTTCAGGAACATCCCACTTTGTAATTGCTTTTCCATTGGATCATTAAGCGCCCAGATTTGTGCATCGTTATTGTAACCGGTATTAGAAACGATACGATCATAAATGCACCCCAGTTTGCTTTGTAACCAAACATAACGCTAAGTCCACCCAAAACCGCCAGCGCTCCTGAAGCGGGAACAAGCATATCTGGCCAGAATACGCCTTTGCTTGCGCCATAATTAATAAACTCCTGGCTAAAATGTTTGATGCCGTTAATAATAAAAACAAGAGAGAACAGAAACCGACCTGGCAAAACAAAGTATTTGAAGAAGTGGTTTGTCATTGAAATAGTATAAGCTGTTTCAGCCATCCGCATTTTAATCTTTGGTTCTGATTGCGCCGGATCAGAGTTGTTTATATTCGTTGATACCGGCAACTATATCGGCTTCGCGAAAATCTCTGATAAATCCGGCAAGCACCGCGGGCAAAACATTCATCACGTTCGTTTTTTCTTCAAGTTTGATCGCAGATAATGAAACTTCGTCTTTTCCAACGTAAACCGCGATGCCGTTCTTTTCCATAACAGCAGCCATTCCGCCAGTTTCTCTATGTTTTTTTATTCTTTCGTTGTCGGTTTGTTTGCTAAACAATGCGATGTTGCACTTTAAATTTTGTTGTAGTTCTTCTGTTGCCTTCTCGTCTGCATTAAGAACAGCATAACCTGTTTCACTTGTACATTGTGTTATCACTGCTGCGAGTTTAATTGCGGAAATGTTTGAAGGAACTGATTTATCGGTCTTGCTGTCACCGGCAATTACACTTATATCACATTTGTTAAACGCAAGACCGTTATGCCATATGTCGCTCTCGTTGCACTCCACTATGGCAAAATCTATCATCGGATCAAATAATAGTTTTTGATTTCCATAATAATCTGTACAGTCTTCAGTTGTCAAACGATAACCATTCAGATCGATGCCATTAGCACTGCAGTGGCCGTATCTGCAACCTGCCTGGCCTGCCACGCTTGCAATATATTTTCCGGTAATTTCTTTTTCACTTCCAACTATTGCGATAATTGGAATGATAGCGAAAGAAGGCTTAGGATAAAGCATTTCTATAATCGGACTTGCAACGTTGCGTGTAACTCCTCCTGAATTCGGATCGGTGTGCATGCGCAAACCAGGGCCCGCATTTACTTCTATCACCGCGCCCACGTCACGTGTAACCGGAATTCCGATGTCCGTAGCGATAAGATCAATTCCGCAAATGTTCAGGTTGAATAGTTTCGCAATGCGCTCTGCCATGAACACATTGTCCGGATGCACAAGATGTGTTACATCAGTTGACGTTCCGCCCGTGCTGATGTTAGCTGTGTCTTTCAGAAACAATGTTTCTCCCGGAGGTAAAACGGATTCAAGAGTAAGTTTTTTCTGATTCAGTATTTTTTTTGTAATAGCGTCAACTCGTATAGGCGCAAGTATGTGTTCCGGACCATCTCCGCGCAGTGGACTTACATTTACTTCATCAATCAATTGTTGAATGGTTGCTTTGCCATTGCCAGTTACCATTGCGGGTGTGCGTTTGGCAATTGCTACCAGTTTAAAGTTGATAACGAGAAAACGGTAATCGTTTCCTGGAATAAATTCTTCAATTAATATTTCTTCGCCAATTCTTTTTGCAATGTCCCAGCCAAAAAGAAGCTGTTCCATATTTCGGATATCTGTAGTCACACCCCTCCCGTGATTTCCATTAAGGGGTTTTGTAACAAGAGGAAAACGCATTTTCTTTATTTCGTCCTTCAAACGTTCCTTGTCAGTAACTAAAATTCCTTTTGGAACAGGTACGCTCGCGCTGATCAGCAGATCTTTTGTTTCTTCCTTGTCGCCCGCAATTTCAAGACCCAGAGCGCTGGTTGTGTCCACTACCGCGGTTCGTATTTTTTTCTGACGAATGCCATGACCAAGTGTAACCAATGAGCTTCTACCAAATCTTTTAAATGGAATTCCCAACCTTTTAACTTCATTAAGTAAGTAACCCGATGTAGGCCCCGGTCCGTAAATGAATTTGATGTCCTCCATTTCATCAAGGTCATACATGATGTCGTATGGTTCATCTTCTATAAGCGCCTTCACAATGGTAACTGCGGTTTCCGCCGCAAAGATTCCCGCTTTTTCAATTTCATATGTGAAAACAAGTCTGTATCGTTCTTTTCCTTTCAGTTTTGTCAGTTGCGTAAATGCGTCTTGCGGCCACTCCAGTCCCTGGATGATCAATGCAATATTTAAAATTGCGCCCGGGATGTTGCTGCTTTCTCCCGCATAGTGAATTCCCGATGATTTTTTTTGGCGTTTTTCTATCAGAGCAATCATATTCTCCACTCTGTCGGAAAAACTGCTGATGTTAATCGGTTCCAGCGATTCTATTCCATTCGCGTCAAGCTCCACCACAATCAGGTTATTGTGTTTTTCTGACCAGTAATTTGGTCCGCGCATCACCTTCAGTTCGATTATTTCCATTGTATCACCTTTTATTCTTAAAAAATAAAAATCGTGCCTGAACGGATATTATTTTCTTTTTCCTGATTTATATCTCGTTTTAAATAGTTTTATAGTTTGGCATATTGGGATTTTTTCAGAGCCGGATTTATTTCATATGCTTTCTTTTCGCACTCCTTCGCCTTGGATTTTTCTTTTTTATAAGCGTAAACTTTTGAAAGCCCGAGGAGGGCGAGGCTGTTATCGGATTGTTTTTTCAACGCGTCAACAAAACATTCTTCAGCGTTGTCATAGAGATTCGCTTTGAGCGCCAGGTATCCTAAAAGGGCGAGGCACTTCGAATTTTGCGGATTAATCTCCCATGCGGTTTTTAATGTATCCACAGCAGAGGCGTAATTACCTTGCAGATAAAGTAGCTCACCTAGTTCAACCATGGGTAAAACATTTCGCCCATCTGTTTTTATGGCAAGTTGTAAAAACGAAGCTGCTGCAAGTGTATCGCCTAATAACAAACGCACTTTTGAGATTCCCATATATGCCTCTACGTTTTCTTTTTCCGCGACAGAGCGAATAAAATTTACCGACGCTGAATCAAGATTCCCCGTAGCAAGATATGTTTCGCCAATCGCGTTATAAACGGCGTCTTTATATTCAAAATCCGCTGCGAGACTTTCTCTCAGACTTTTCAGTGCGTTCTGATAATCTCCGTTAAGGTAATCGATGCAACCTTTGTAGAACAAATCACGGGCTGTATTGTCTGTCAGTTGTTCTTCCGCATTATGCGCCCCGGACTTTGCAGTTTCAATAACATCATCAATGGAAATTGCGAAGTTCAGATTCTGAACCATGTCGCCGTGGCTGTAAAGTGAACTTATTCCAATAATTTCGCCGCGTGAATTAAAAATTCCTCCTCCGCTGCTTCCGCTGGATATCGGCGCAGAAATCTGCAATAAAAATTGTGTGCTGTCGTAAACAGCGCGAATGCCGCTTAGTAATCCATTTGTTATTGTGTTTTCAAATCCAAGTGGACTACCTATGGCAAACACTTCTTCTCCAATTTCCATTTTATCTTTTTCCGCGATTTTTACTTCCGGAATCGTGCTGAGCAGTTCTGCGTCAATTTCTGGCGATAGCTGCATTACCAGAATGTCTTTTTTTGCATCGTAGGCAATCACGCTGTCTGAAATTGGATATTCCTTGCCATAATGTTCAGCTACCAGTAAATATGCATCGCTTAGTACATGATAGTTGGTGATGATCCATCCAAATTGTTTCAGTACAACGGCGCTGGCCTGACCCACCTGCATGCCGGCTGCATTGTATGTTATGATCTTTACAACTGCGTTGTTATTCAGTTTAAAAATCTCACTT
>CBIHPU010000216.1:0-6332 GCA_966211935.1 uncultured bacterium
GACACGCGGCTCGGCAGCTTTCGCGCTTCCATCTCTGGCTGGGTCAGCGCCGTGATCACGGCGGATGTGTGCTGCTGCAGGTGCTCGAGGTCGTCTTCGAACACGCCGACTTCATCCAGCTTGCTTTTCTTTTTCCATTTGGAATTTCTCCATTCGTCGCCTCTTTTCGTAAAAGATAGGAGAAACCAATATCCACTCTCCAGAATGCTGGCATGCGTAAGGTATCACTGAACCTGTCGCGGGTTGGAGGACCAAACGGTAACGGAGAACCGAAAGAATTCAGCATATGTACCTTGCAGTTTTTTAATTTCTTAAGGTAATCCTGGAAGAAAACTGATACACTAACGCGCTGGTCTGTTGGTCTTGGTACATATCCAGGTTCGTGACGCGTTGAATCTGCAACAGGAAGGACACTGTATCCACGATACCATGGATTTCCTAACGAATCATAGTATCGGTAATAAAAATCGTCTTTCAGATCTTCTTTCGTTTGCATCACGCTAATACTTACCCAGGACTCAATGTCCTTCACAAATTCTCCGTTCAAACGAAAATCGAATCCAGTTGCATAACCTTTCGCGTTATTTTTCGCGTAATAACGAATACGAACGTTATCAATTTCATAAGGAATAAGATTATTCAGCTGTTTGTAATAAAGCGCGCCAATCATTTTGAAATCACGCTTCCAGATTTTCAGATTGTAATCCGCGGTAAGCGTATAATGAATGGATTGCTGTGCCTTGATGTTGTAGTTCAGGTTACCTGAAAAATCACGGAACTCCCTGTAAAAAGGAGGTTGATAATATAAACCAACTGCAGCCTTAAACACCAGCACGTTTGCGCCGAGTTTGTTCCAGTGCGGACGCCACGCGGCTGTTGCGCGGGGTGAAATTATATTTTCCTTGTTCAATGTCCAGTAATTGCTTCTTATTCCACCGGTAAATGAAAGATCGGAAGTGTCTTTTAATCTTTTTGTCCAGATGTATTCTGTATAAGCCATCACACGATCACTGCTCAGAAAAATTTTATTTTTAATTACATCCTGCAATTCAATAATGTCAGGACTTCCCTGCGGAATAGAGTAACCGGCTGAATCAATATATTTCCACTCACTCAGTTTATCGTTGATCTCTTCATGCTGGTATCTGAGCCCCCATAACAGCTGCTGACCTTGTGGCCTCATCCAGCGCCCCTTATGTTCTATGTTAGTTACAGTTGCTTCCAGATCGTTTCTGCCGTGATTGATCAGTGTGCCAATCCCACGGTTAAATGCTACGTTACCAAAATCAGGATCGCCAAAATCTGTTTCCAGCTGGTCAATAAAATATTGTCCCATTACAGTAAAGTGTTCCTTTTCTGAAGTGTTATAAACGGATCCAATAAATTTCAGGCGAAGGCTGTCCTGTAATCTGCGATGTGGCTTCCAGGTTGCGCTCACCGCATTAAACAAAGTTTGAAATTTGCTCTGTTCCTTTCCGTCAAAATAAACTTTGAAACTGTAGGCTTCGTTTATTGTACCAAATCTTGTTTCGCGGCTTTGCGGAACAACCAGATAATCGTTGATGGCAATATTTCCGAGGTATTCCAGGTTGAAACGCTTGCTGAAATCGAAAGTGAGGAAGACCTGGTAATCAAAAAATCGCGGACGATATTCTCCCTGCACGTCAAGCGTTTTCAGCATGTATTGATTGGTTTTGTAGCGCGCGCCCATCATCCAGCCCATCAATAAATTCTTCGTTCTTCCTTCAGCCGTTACGCCTGCGCCCATTAAACTTCCGTACGCGGTAACACCGAATTGTTTTGGTTTACGGTAAGTGATGTCCAATACAGATGACATTTTATCGCCATATTTCGCTTCAAAACCACCGGGTGAAAATTCGAGCAGTTTCACCATATCCACATTGGCAAAACTCAATCCTTCGCTGGCGCCGGTGCGTGCAAGAAAAGGTCTGTAAACTTCAATGTCATTTACATAAACAAGGTTTTCGTCAAAATTTCCCCCACGCACATTATAACCTGTGCTTAACTCGTTGCTGGATGAAGTGCCGATCATTCCTTTCATGATCGTTCCGATATCTTTATTTCCGGGCATGAGCTCAACGCTGATAGGATCCATTGTGGTAACGGTGCTCCCCCAGTTTTCTATCGTCACAACTTTCAGCTCAGCTTTGCTTACGACTTTAATATTGAAACTCTTCGTCTGTCCTTCTTCAATGGTGACATATACAACAGTATCACTTACTTCAACGCTTCTTAACAAAAGTTTCACCTTGCCTGCAGGAACTTCAAGCGAGTAGTTTCCAAGTGTATCGGTGGTTGCAAAAAGTTTCGGATCATCGTTGGCAATAATATCTAGAAACATTAGCGGAGCTCCTGTGCCGGAGGTTGTAACTCTCCCTTTAACTGTTCCCGTCTGTGCCTTTAGGTGGTGAATGCCTGAAAGTAAGAGCGCAAGAATAAGCAGTAAACTGTATTTTTTTCCGTCGGTCACCTGTTAATGTTAACGTTTTGGGGTTGCAAATATTGTAAAAAGGAACAAAAGAACAGCCATCAATCGGATAATACTGCTCATCCATCCTTTCCACTCGTTTTTTCTCCATTTGTCCTTTCTCTTCAACTTTCATTAGTAAAATACGTATTTTAACTGTATAGATTTCACAACATAGAAGGGAAATTTTAATTAAACTTGTAAGCTTTTATTATGCGTATCCCGGCCCTCTTATTTCTGACCTTAAGCTTTCTTTTTTCCGGCGCCCAGTCTCAGTACAGGTATTCTGTAGATCTGACCAGGGTTATAGACGATAAAGTTGAAGTTAAACTCGTACCTCCGCCATTGGCAGGTAACGAAGTTGAGTTTTGTTTTCCCGCAATGGTTCCGGGAACTTACAGCGTTTATAATTTTGGACGATTCATCAGTGACTTGTCGGTAACTGGGAAAGATGGACAAAAAATTCCTTTTGAAAAACTTGACGCGAATTGTTATAAAATTTCAAACGCGTCTAATATCGATTATATAACTTATAAGGCAGAAGACAGTTGGGACACAAATGACACAGGCTCCATAGTTTTTGAACCTGCGGGAACACGCTTTGATGAAAAACAGTTTTTCATTCTGAATAATCACGGTGTATTTGGTTATTTCAGGGGAATGACAAAAGTTCCCATTGATATTGAAATAGTGAAGCCTGACGGGTTTTACGCGAGCACCGGACTTTCAAATGTTGAATTCGGCCAGCTGAAAGATGTATTTCATGTTCCGGGATACCATGAATTGGTGGATGCGCCTATCATGTATAATAGTCCAGACACGGCCATAGTTGATGTGGGAGGAACAAAAGTGCTGGTTTCAGTTATGTCGCCGAATAAGAAAGTGAGTTCAGCATTTGTTGCCAGAACAATATCTTCTTTGCTCATGGCGCAGAAAAATTACCTGGGTGGAAAATTACCGGTTGAGAAATACGCTTTTCTTTTTTGTTTTGTTGATGCTCCCACTTTATCAGGTAGTACTGGAGCGCTTGAACTTTCCTATTCATCCATGTATGTGTTGTTTGAAAGTGATTCGCTGGGAGTTGAACAAATGGTGAAAGACGTTTCAGCACATGAGTTTTTTCATATCGTAACACCATTGAATATTCATTCTGAAGAGATCGGTAATTTTGATTTCAATAACCCGGTAATGTCCAGGCACCTTTGGTTGTATGAGGGCATGACGGAGTATGCCGCGCATCACGTGCAGGTTAAAGAAGGATTGATAACTGTCGACCAGTTTTTTCAGACCATGCAGGACAAAATGCTGGACGCGCAGGATAATTACATTGACACGCTGCCATTTACTCGGATGAGCAAAGGCGCGCTGGACGTTTATAAAGAGCAATACAATAATGTTTATGAGAAAGGCGCGCTGATCGGAATGTGCATGGATATTTTGCTTCGTTATTATAGTAAAGGAAAATATGGTACTCAGGATCTGATGATGGATCTTTCCAAACAATACGGGAAAAGCAATTCATTCAGGGACGAAGAATTATTCGCTACAATTGAAAAACTGACTTATCCTGAGATCAGGATTTTTTTGGATAATTATGTTGCGGGCAATCAGCCTTTGCCTTACAAGGATGTGTTTAAAAAGGCGGGACTATATTATGCTGAAAAAGTAGAGTCGGAAGAAATTACACTTGGAGGAATTGATATTGGTTACAATCCTCTAACAGAAAAAATTTTGGTTGCAAGCACTATTGAGCTGAATGAATTTGGGAAGAAAATGGGATTCAGGGAAGGAGATGAGATACTTACATTCAACGGAACCAAAGTTGATCTTACCAATGTGACGGAATTGTTCATCAATTTTCTTCAGAACGCAAAAGTTGGAGATAAATTGACGGTTGAGGTGATGAGAAAGAAGAAGAGTGGAAAATCTAAAAAGAAAATATTGAAAGGAACTGTCATAAAAACGAAAGTGATTTACCGGAACCACATTGAACTGGATCCGAACGCCTCCTCGCGCGAAATACTTACGCGAAATTCATGGCTGGGTCTTAACGGTCGCTGATCACAATGAATAAAAAACAATTATACTGGATCTGTCAGCTTGGCGGGTGGGCATTCTTCATTACGCTCCAGATTGTTTTTTTCGGTCTTGCCAACAATTTTAATAAGCTGGCCATTCTGAATTTCTTTTTCTGGTATGTATTCGCCGTTTCACTTACACACAGTTTTCGTTTTGTTATTATTCGGACGGGTTTATTAAAGCTCAGTCTTGTAAAACAGATCCCCGCCGTTATTTTATCGAGTGTAGTATTGGCAATTATGTATCACCTGTTGCAATACCAGGTAGCGTCAATCTCCATCAATCATTTCGCGGAGATGAATTTTACAGACTCTGTTAAGAACGTAATTGATGTAACCTACATTTTCTTTTTCTGGAGCCTGATCTACTTCTCATTTCATTACATCGAGAATTATAAAAAAGCGGAGATCAGCAATCTTCGTTATAAAGTCTCAATGAACGAGATTGAGCTGAACAAATTAAAATCTCAACTCAATCCGCATTTTATGTTCAATGCCATGAACAGCATACGCGCGCTTATTGATGAAGATCCGCGTAAAGCAAAGGAAGCGGTTACAATGCTTTCTAATATTCTTAGGAACACTTTACTCATGGAAAAGAACAAGCTCATCAATTTTGATGAAGAGCTTAAAGTGGTGAAGGATTATCTGGACCTGGAGCATATTCGTTTTGAAGAACGGTTGCAATTTGATTTTGATGTAGCTCCTGAGACAGGATCCTATAAAGTTCCTACATTAATGGTGCAGACGCTTGTGGAGAACGGAATCAAACACGGAATATCCAAATTAGCGGGTGGCGGCAGGATAGGGTTGAAGGCTTTGGTTGAGAATGGAAAGTTGTTCATTCAGATAATAAATTCGGGAAAGTTTGATGAGAATAAGTTACCGGAAACAGGATTTGGATTAAAGAGTACAAAACAAAGACTGGAATTGTTGTTCGGAGATAAAAGTTCGTTCAGGATTTACAATAACGGAGAATTTGTTATTACAGAAGTCGTGGTTCCCAAAGTTTGATTTTAATAAATTTTAACCGCGCATTTGGATGAGTGGTGAAATATTAAGATGAGGGACGTAAGAGTTTAATGACACAGGATTAATTTTATCGTAAATAATTGTACGTACTAAAACAGGATTTATGAAAGCATTGATTATTGACGACGAACGTTTGGCAAGGCAGGAACTAAAGAACCTTCTTTCCGCGCATCGCGAAATTGAAGTAGTTGGTGAGGCGCAAAACGCGGAGGACGCGAAAGAAAAAATTTCCGCGCTGAATCCTGATGTGCTTTTTCTTGATATACAGATGCCCGGCAAAACCGGGTTGGAACTGATAGAGGAGATATCTGTGTTGCCTGAAGTTGTATTTGTAACCGCTTACGATGAATATGCATTGCGCGCATTTGAAGTGAACGCGTTGGATTATCTCGTGAAGCCTGTACAGCCCGCGCGATTGGCAGAATGTATAAAAAAACTTTCCGTGCGTGAAGAAAAAGAGACTGTGCGTAAAGAAGTAACAACTCCGTTTAATGATGATGACCAGGTTTTTGTGAAAGATGGTGAAAAATGCTGGTTCGTTAAACTTGCAAACATCCGTTTATTTGAAAGCGAAGGAAATTATGTTCGCGTGTATTTCGATAATTTTCGTCCGCTTATTCTGCGTAGCCTGAATAATCTTGATCAGCGTTTGAATCCAAAAACATTTTTTCGCGCCAGCAGAAAACACATTATTAATCTGAAATGGATTGAAAGCATTGAGCCCTGGTTCAACG
>CBIHPU010000217.1:0-6300 GCA_966211935.1 uncultured bacterium
TCACTGTTTTTATCTGAAGCATATTCGCTGTACCAGCCCACGTCGTCCCACTTTGTTTTATCTATTTTAAGAATATAACCACCGGTTAATTCATCACCGATGGTATCTTTCAGTTTGAGCTTGCTGATGTTTACCCTGTTGGTATCTCTTTTAATTCTCTCATCAACCGCGTATACTCCCCGATAATCTCCGTTAACTACTACTTCTACAAATTTTGTTCGTGATGCGTAGTGGCCCATGCCGCGGAAAATTTTGAATGCAAGTGCGTCACGTAAAAGAGTTTTGTCCTGGTAAATTCCATCAAGTATCCAGTCTTCTTCACGGGGCATGCCAAGTATTGATGCAGAAGTGTCTTGATGTGTATCGGTGATCAGTGTTACTTTATAAGATTTTTTTGGAAGTGATAATGCGCTTTGGCCTCTCACATGAATTTTTATTTTTCCGTTGTAGTTGTTGTATGGGTCTCCAATGTGATTCCGGTTTCCGGGTCCGTTATCAATTATTCCCATATGTACTATCATATCGGTCCAAGCTCCGTCTATATTTTGATTTCCCGTATTTAAAACAAGTATCGGAAGATTTGAATCGGTGAAATTCTGAGCAAAACTTCCATATGACTGCAGAAATAAAAAGCAAGTGATCCATGCCCCGCGTAAAATTCTTTTCATTTTTTTAGATCTTCTTATTGGCAAAATTATGTGCAAGCGATCCTAATTAATCCCAATATTCGATGTTATGGGGAATAAGCTAGCCAACAGGGGAAAAAAAATCGGTACCTTTGTCTTGTCAGGAATTCGATAGCCGAAGAGGTAATATGAATAGCCGAAATTGGTGAATGATGACTGACCTGTTGAACAGCAGAGACCGCGTGGAGCCGGTTTAACAGAAATTTAGATAAATGAATTGCTTAAAGAAAAGCTTAACTGAACAAAGTAATCACGCGTCACGAAAAGACGCAGGATTGGGTTCATAAAAAAAGAGAAAATGAGAAAATTAAAAAATTTCATTCAGCTCGGATTGCTGGTTGGTTTGATGACAGTTTTTACTAATAATGTAGCGAAGGCGCAGGTAACTGCAAGTTTTTTCGGGCAGAATGCATGGATGCCGGACACAATAGGATCTACTTTTTATAATGGTAAACTTCATAGTAACTGGGGTAACGTGAAGAATAGTGGAGCAGCGATAGTTCGTTTCGGAGGAACCTCCGTTGATCACACTCAGCCTACCAAGTATCAATACATTAAAATGATCGATTCTATTCGTGGAAAAGGAATGGAGCCGATGTTGCAGGTGCCGTTTAATAACGGACAATTCAGCGCGCAGAATGCCGCCTCAATTGTTCAGTATATAAATATTACCAAAGGTAAAAATGTAAAATACTGGGTTATCGGTAATGAGCCGGATCTTGCTTATTCTTTTACAAACGCGGCACAGGTAGCGGCGTATATTAAATCGTTTTCGTCTGCAATGAAAGCAGTAGATCCAACAATTAAGATCGTTGGTCCGGAAACAGCCTGGTTCAACCAGGGAATTTTAAACGGATTAACAACGGCCAACGGACCAGATGATATTACAGGTAAAGATGGAGCCGGAAGATATTACATAGATATTTTTTCTTTCCATACTTATCCTTTCAACGGGTCTCAATCGAGGGCGCAGGTAATTACAAAACTTACTGCAGCAGGATCGTTGCAGGACAATCTTGTATTGTTGAACCAGCGTGTGGCCGCGTGTAATACCGCTCATGGAAGAACAGGTGCAAATGCAATCAAGACGGCGATAACTGAAGGAAATATTTCTTACCAGAATAACGTTTCCGACGATTTATACGGAGTAGGTACAAACAGTTTTATAGGAGGACAATTTGTTGCGGAGATGATGGCCATTGCCATGAAAAATAATGTAAGTCACTTTCATCTCTGGAGCGTTATTGAAGGCGGATCCAATTCTCCAACCAACATAGGTTACATTGATCCGGTTACAAAGAATAAAAAGCCGCTTTATCATCATTATAAAATGCTGGCTGATAATTTCAGAGGAACCTACGCTAACGGTACAACAAATCAGGCGAACGTAAAGGCGTTTGCAACAAAGAACGGACAGAACATTGTAGTGATGTTAATGAATCAGGATCTTTCTACTGCGTTCAATTATACCATGTCGTTTAATACGGCTGCAATTGCGGGAAACTCCGCGCTTAAAGTAAACATTGATGCTGGTCTTACTGCTTTTCATACGGATGCGTTGCAACCTCAATCAACAGTTGTTCTTGTTTTTAATACTTCCGGTGTTATAATAAGAAAGATTGAGTACGGACTTGACACTCATGCCGCATCTAACCTTGCTCCAACGGTAACAAACTATAATGGAGTTACTACCGGCGTAAATGACGCGCCTGCAGGACAGGGAAGAAAATCATTCGGTATTCAGAATGTTTTTCCAATTCCGGCGGTGGGTGGACATTTTACTTTGCAGGTTGAGAAGGGTGATGACGCAAGAAACGAAGATTTTCAGGTTCAGATTTTCAATATTCTCGGGCATGAAGTTTATAATAAAAAACTCCCGTTCGCTAACGGAAAAGAAGAGATTGAAATGAACGCGGCTGTTGCTACAGGACAATATTTTGTTCGCGTCAGAGAAGGATCGAAAGAAAATTTTCAGGTTAAAAAAATTATGCTGCAGAAGCAATAATTGTTGGATAAATAGAAGAAAAAAATCCCGCTCTTATGCGGGATTTTTTTTAGATAAATGCTGAGCCCATGCCCAGGTATATATTTGTATTGTTTTCCTTAATTATCAATCACCATTTTGCGTGTGCGTGTTACGCCCTGTGATTTGAGTACGTAAAAATAAATTCCCCCTGCTAGCTGTGATGTTTCTACCGGAATACTATGCACACCCGGTTTTACATGCTGTTCCAACACAGTGGCTGCAACATTCCCCATCAGATCATAGATCTTAAGTGAAACATAACCTGAGCTGTTCGTTTGAAAAGTAAAGGTGGTGTTATCCCGTGCGGGATTTGGACTGTTCTGCAATAATTTAATTGAGTTGCTGTTCATTTCAGCGATTCCGCTCGCAACAAGATTTGGCCCCATAATATCATCGAAGTAATAGGTATCTGTTGTGTTTGAATTTGGATTAAAAAGCAAAACCAGTTTGTCTATATCGGTTGGTTGCGCCATACTTCCTGCCGGCATTTGAACAAAGTCGAATGTAAGTTCCTGCCACGCGTTCTGTACAGTTGTTTGCGCAGTGTATTCACTATGAATGCCTGCGGGATAATTATCCACGTTTGAAATTCCTAACTGAAGCATAACTATTGTTCCCACCGGGGCAGATGTGTACACTTTCATTTTTATTTTCGGCGGCGTTCCGGCAGTTGTCGCATATGGTGTAACGTCAACCATTTTAGAGAATGTATAAATTCTCATGTAATCGAATTTCGCTGTATCGCGGGTGTATTTTGCGCAGTAACTGCTCAGATTTACAACGTTGGGCATCGGATTAGTTTCAGATGAATCGAGTATGCCGGTGCGTGAAAATAAGTTGTTAGGGAAATAAATATTTTTTATTGACTCGAAATCGCAATAGTTTTCCTGCGCCTTCAGGCCTGCCTGCCCCATTAATAAAAGTAAAAAAGCTGGGAAGAGTTTTTTCATGTTTCTTTTGTTTTTGTGTTGTTAGTTTGTTTTCTGCTTTCTAAAACAAAATTATCCGGGCAATGAGGGTCGAGAGGCAGAATTCGGTAACAGGCTTTTTTTAATAGCCGGAAAGCCGTTAAATCCGGCTCACGCGCACAGAGAGAGAATAAATCAGCATTAGCGCATTCTGTGAAGTCAAATACACAATTTAATATTCCTTATTGATCAGTTTAATAGAATTATAATTAATGGATTGTGTTGTGTCTTAAGACAAGGCATGGTTTTTTTTAACTGAGTGGTAATAAAAAAGTCAATGATTTTGTTGCCTTACTTATTGTTTTTTGATCGTAAACGTGGAAAATTTTTTACCGAAAGTCATAATGCTAGGATGGGAGTTCCCTCCCTTAATTAATGGAGGGTTAGGTGTTGCTTGCCATGATCTCTCGTTTGCTATGTCCCAGCTAACGGATATAACGATGGTTGTTCCGCGTTCCAGTCCGGGTTTCAGGGTGAACAAAGTGAATTTAATGGGACTGAACAATATCGATGCAGCCGCATATGAAAAATATTTTAATCTGGCCAATAAGCCACTTCCGTTTGAATTAATTTCTGTTCCCGCTGATCTTGATCCCTACATCAGCCAGGATCCGGATGTGGCGGATGGTATCACCGGAATTACCAGTTTCAGAGACAAAATGAATTCATTCAACATCGATCATTTGTATGGCGGTGACGTGGTAAGTAAAGTTTTTCAGTTTGCGGATATCACCACCGCCGTTGCAGCGTCTATGAACTTTGATGTTATTCACGCGCATGACTGGATGACCATGATAGCGGGTATCAAGATCAAGCAGGCAACAGGTAAACCGCTTGCAGTACACATTCATTCGCTGGAATATGACAGGAGCGGAGAAACAAGCAGGGGATGGTTATATGAACTGGAGAAGAAAGGAATGGAATACGCGGATTTACTTCTGCCCGTCAGCAATTATACTTCCAATGTAATTCAAAAATATTACGGCATAAGTCCAAAGAAAATAAAGGTCGTGCACAACGGCAGTAAAATGGTTAAGTCGTTCAGAAGTAGGCGTGGATACAAGGAAAAAACTGTTTTGTTTGTAGGACGACTTACGCGGCAAAAAGGACCCGATAAGTTTCTTGAAATTGCGGCGCGCGTTCTTGAAAAAAATCCGGACGTACGTTTTGTAATGGCGGGAACAGGAGAATACTTCAGAAAGATGCTTGAGTCCAGCGCTTACAAAGGAATTGGAAACCGTTTTCATGTAACTGGATTTCTTAATACGGAGAAGCTGCACTATCTTCTTTCCATAAGTGATGTTTATTGCATGCCTTCCGTTTCCGAACCATTCGGCTTATCAGCAGTGGAAGCGGCGCAGTTCGGCGTGCCTTGCGTTATATCAAAGCAGTCCGGTGTGTCTGAAGTTTTAAATGGTTCCCTGAAATTCGATCATTGGGACGTAAACAAAGCGGCTGAATATATTTTATCATTGCTGAATGATTCAGTGTTAACTGAAAAAGTTGCTCGGGACGCTTCACACAACCTGAACAATATTACCTGGGACATTTCAGCTAAAAAAGTTGTAGAAGCTTATGCTTCATCGGGATTGATTTAAATAATATACATATGCCATCAGTTTGTTTTTATTTCCAGGTTCATCAGCCCTTCCGTATTCGGGATTACTCATTTTTTGATATTGGGAACAATCATTTTTATGAGGATGATGAAAAGAACCGTGCAATTCTGAACAAGGTATCAGAAAAATGTTATCTCCCCGCCAATTATAAAATGCTGGAGCTCATTCATCGCCACCAGGGAAAGTTTCGCATATCCTATTCACTGAGCGGAACTCTGATCGAGCAACTGGAGAAATATCGTCCGGACGTATTGAATACTTTTATGCAGCTTGCTGAAACAGGTTGCGTTGAGTTTCTTTCGGAAACATACGCGCACTCTTTAAGTTTTATTTATTCCAAAGATGAGTTCAGACGTCAGGTTGCTAAACACAGGGAGCTCATAAAAAAATATTTTAAGCAGGAGCCGAAAATTTTCAGGAATACAGAGCTGATATATAATAACGAGCTGGCGATGTTTGTAGCTGAAATGGGTTATAAAGGAATTTTATGTGAAGGTGTGGATAGGCTATTGCATGATCGCAGCCCGAATTTTTTATACAAAGCTGTCGGTACAGATAAACTGAAAGTTCTTTTGAAGAATTATCGTTTATCAGATGATGTTGCATTTCGTTTTTCCGATAAAGGATGGACCGAGTTTCCTTTGACTGCGGAAAAATACACTAATTGGGTTCATGCAATTGCAGGGAATGGTGAAGTGTTGAATCTGTTCATGGATTACGAAACATTTGGTGAACACCAGTGGGCTGACACCGGAATTTTTAATTTTCTGGATTATTTTCCTGGTGAAGTGTTGAAGCATCCGGATTTTAATTTTAAAACTCCTTCTGAAGTAGTGGATCTTTATCCGGCACGCGATACTTACGATGCGCATAATTTTATTTCCTGGGCAGATACCGAGCGTGATCTTTCGGCCTGGCTCTCAAATTCAATGCAGCACGAAGCGCTGAAAAGAATTTACTCATTGGAACAGAAGGTGCTTGATACGGAAAATGAAGCGGTA
>CBIHPU010000218.1:0-6293 GCA_966211935.1 uncultured bacterium
AATCAGCATCGCTCTTGATTCTATTCTTTTGCAAGACCTGATCGTTTCAAACGTGCTTATGGTTCTTATTTCCATACTGACTTTCACGTTCATTTATTGGTTCATGCATGACACGCGTGAAACCTATAACAAGCAGGCCAGTCAATACCGCTTTATTCAGATAGGACTTGTGTTGCTCATTATTTCATTCGCGGGAGTGTATATTATGGTGCCCTCGTTACTTCTTTCCGGGCAGAAAAAAATTCTTCTTTATTATATCGGGAACCAGTTTTTTCTTCACTTTCAATATAACGGCTGGATCACGTTTGCCGTGCTTGCACTCACGTTTAAATTCGCGCGAAAAAATAATATTCCACTCGATGATACGAAAACCAAATACCTTGCGCGCATCTTACTCGCGGGTGTCCTTTTAACCTTTTTCCTATCGCTCTATTGGGGAGATCAAACAAAATATTCACTTTTATTCATTGCAGCACTCGGTGGTTTTATACAGCTTTTCGCAGTGATATACTACAGAAAATATCTCAGCGGCATAATTCGCGGCATCATTCAAAAGTTTGACAGGCCTTACCGGATTTTATTCATTACAGTGTGTATTTGTTTCACTCTAAAACTTCTTGCGCAATGCGCAGTTGTTGTTCCGCAGGTTGCAAGTCTTGCCTTCACCATCCGTAATTACGTGATAGCTTATATCCATCTTGTTTTTATCGGAGTACTCACAATGTTTTTATTCGCATGGGCATTTCAGCATAAATACATTACAATGGGAGGTATCGTAAAGATGGCGATCTACACAGCAATTACTGCGTTCGCTTTAATGGAAACTGTATTATTTATACAGGGAACTATGCTGTGGACCGGTAAAGGATTCCTTCCCAATTATTATATACTGATATTCAGTATAACGGTATTAATTCCGATCAGCATCTTAATCATTGCCGTAAGAAACATGCGCCGGAAGAGACTGGAGGAAGAAATCAAATGATGTTATTCACTGTACAGGCAGGCGCTTGTACAGGTTTCTCTTATCTCAACAGAGATAACCGTTGCAGGAAGACTGTTTTCACTTAAAAACTTTTTCGCCTTCTGATAAATCCATTTCGCAATTATTTCACAACTCGGATTATCAGGAAACAGAACCAGTTTATATCCATTAGTATTCGATAGTTTTATCAGTTCGGAATTATCAGGAGTGTCGCCCAACAGCAACGCGTGATCCAGTTGCTTTTCAATGTCCTTTGTAAAATTCCCTATCTCGGAAAAATCCACTCCAAAACCAAACTCATTTAATTTTTCACACGCAACGCTGATTTTTCCGTTCCAGGAATGTCCATGAATATTGCTGCACTTTCCGGGATAATTCTTTCCTAAACGGTGCGCGGCTTCGAAACGAAAATTCCTGGAAAGTTTCCAGATCCCACTTGCATTTCCTACTTCAGTTTTCACTATAATCGATTTTATATTGCAAAATTACGAATGCCAACGGGATTAAAAAGAATTAATAAGCCAATAAAAACCTGAACAATGATGCCGGACATCATTCGGCCCGTTTTCCCTCTGTATTTTCGATTCATGGGAACACCTGCTTTTATATTATTGGGCCTTTTCTGGGTGAGCGTTTGCTTAGCGCTTGGCTTTTTTATCAGAATAAAAGGCAACAGTAAATTCAACCAGCTGAGGATTGGTTTTGTTACAATCTTCGTAACGTATGTTATTGGCTTATCAATTCTTGCCGTAGCCATACTTAGTTGATTTAAATACGGGTTTTGCGTTCCGGAAAAACTAAGTTCTTAACCAGGTTTTTTAATTGCATTAACATCCGCAATAACGGACGCAAAACGTAAGAAAATGAAATCCCAAATTCAAAAAAATTACGCACCACTACTCTTTCTCGCGATTTTAACTTTCGCGGTCACGTCAAATTTACAAGCTCAATTTGAAGTTAACGGTCAACTGATTGAACGTGCCGAATTCCGAAATGGTTATGGAACACTCATAGCCAACGACACGGCTCCAGCGGCATTTATAGCCAGCAGGGCAAGATTACAATTCACTTATAAAATAAAAGACTTTGTAATCCATACCAGCGTACAGGACGTACGTGTTTTTGGCAGCGCACCTCAACTTAAATCATCAGATCCTTTTTTATCGGTGTACGAAGCATGGGGCGAAATAAAACTGGACACTAACTGGTCGCTTAAAGTTGGCAGGCAGGAATTGTCGTATGATAATTTCAGGTTTCTCGGAAATGTTGACTGGACACTTCAGGGAAGAACGCATGATTTTGTTTTGTTGAAATTCGAACGCAACAAGTTTAAAGTACATACGGGGGGCGGTTTCAACCAGGACAATGAAAAATTATATGGAAACGATTTCAATACTGCGGCGCAATACAAAACTGCGCAATTTATAAGGGCAGAATACGCTTTTGGAAATTTAAGTTTTGTGTTATTGGGATGGAACGACGGAAGACAATATTACCTGAAAGATTCCATAGGAAGAATTACAGAAAGAGGGATCAGATACATGCAAACTGTTGGTTTACCCTCAATAAAATATAAAATATGCAACACAACTATTTCAGCGTTTTATTATCACCAGCTGGGAAAAGACGCAAAAAATAAAACCGTCAACGCTTATGATGCGTCTCTCCAGGTATCACAACTGATAAAAATAAATGAAGAAAAAGGAAGAAGGCTAACCTTAACCGCTGGTGCCGAAATGCTGAGCGGAACGGAAAAAGGAAAATTAAACGACAACAATTCATTTGTTCCACTGTACGGAACTAATCACGCGCACAACGGATACATGGATTATTTTTTTGTAGGTGGAAGGCATGAAGGATCAGTTGGTTTAAATGACTTTTTTTTCCGCGTAAAATTTGATTTGAATAAAAAAATATTTTTTGCGTTGAATTCACATTACTTCACCAGCAATGTTGCCATAAAAGATTCAGAGGGAAACAATATAGACCAATATCTTGGTGTGGAAACAGATTTTGCGTTTGGGTATAAATTGAAAGAATATCTTTCGGTTCAGTCAGGTTACAGCCAGATGTTCGCTGCATCTTCTTTAACGACACTGCGAAACGTGACAAATGCGCAGGACAATCAATGCTGGGCTTATGTGATGCTGATCTTCAGACCTAAAAGCGATAAACAATTCATCGGATTAATTTTCTAAATAAAAAACAAAACAGAATGGGCTCAAAGAAAATAGTTTATTGCACTGAATGCGCGACATGTGCAGTAAGAGAACATTCAGTTTTCAAGCTACTGACAGAGGAACAGTTGGCCGAACTGCAGAATACAAAAAGCAACCTGTGTTTCAATTACGGGGAACTTATCTTTAAAGAGGGACAGTATCCATCGGGCATCTATATTATTTCGAGCGGGAAGGTCAAAGTTTCAAAATTCGGGTTTGAAGGAAGGGAGCAAATAGTGCGTTTTGCAAAAGAAGGCGACATACTCGGTTACAGAGCAATGATAAGCGAAGAAAAATATTCATGTTCCGCCTCAGTGGTTTCCGAAACACGCGTTTGCTTTCTTACGCGTGAATTCATAAACAATTGCATCAGAACAAATCCGGATGTGGCTACAAATTTTATGAAACTGCTTGCCTACGACCTTCGGTGCGCAGAGGAGAAAGCGATACGCATGGCGCAAAAACAGGTGAGAGAAAGAGTTGCCGAATCAATATTGATACTGAAAGAAATTTACGGTTTTGAGGAAGACAACATCACCATAAACATAAATCTGAAACGCGATGAAATAGCCGGTATAGCCGGAACTGTAAGGGAAACCGCCACAAGACTGCTTGCAGAATTCTGTGACGACAACATGATTTTAGTTAACGGTAGAAAAATAAAAATTCTTGATTTGCCGAAGCTTGTAAAAAGCGCCAACAGTTCGTTCTGATTTTTAGAGTTCAGTAAATCTTAGGCATGCATAGCAGTTTTTTCGTTCTGTTGCTGATGTGTGATAAGAATCACAAGTAAACGTTATTCATGTGCTATTTATATCAGTATGCCCCCGATACTTTTGTCATAGGATCTAAAGATAAATCCCCAATTAAATCAAAATTTATTTTATGGGAATGGACAGAAGAAAATTTCTGAAAAGCAGTCTGATATCAGGACTCGGAACCGCTGTAATGGCAAGTATGCCATTCGAGGGTTTCTCCAATGTATTTTCATTTTTCGACCCGCTGGATATTGACAATCCTCTTGCCAAATATCCAAACCGCGGATGGGAAAAAACTTATCGTGACATGTGGAGTTACGATAGTGAATTTACATTTCTGTGCGCGCCAAACGACACCCACAATTGTTTACTGAAAGCACATATGAAAAATGGCGCGGTTGTAAGAATAGCGCCAAGCTATGGTTTTTCCAATGCAACAGATCTCCAGGGAAACCAGGCAACCGCAAGATGGGAGCCGCGTTGCTGCCAGAAAGGCCTCGCGCTTGCAAGAAGATTTTACGGCGACAGACGCGCCAAGTATCCTGTTATAAGAGAAGGTTATCTCAAGTGGCTCATTAAAGGCATGCCGCGAAACA
Source organism: uncultured bacterium (assembly GCA_966211935.1). GTDB lineage: Bacteria > Bacteroidota > Bacteroidia > B-17B0 > Aurantibacillaceae > AM-1111. The sequence continues at coordinate 4,559 of CBIHPU010000218.1, forward strand.
AAGACGGCACAATACCGGCGGAATACCTGCAGGGAAGAGGAAAAGAAGCGTTTGTGAAAATCTCGTGGCAGGACACATTTAAATACGCCGCCACAGCTTTGCAGAATATCGCGCAAACCTACAATGGAAAAGAGGGCCAGAAATTTCTCACGAAACAAGGTTATGATCCACTCATGGTTGAAGCTACAGAGGGACACGGCACACAGGTACTGAAATTCAGAGGAGGAATGGCGCCTCTAGGCGTAACTCGTATTTTCGGTATCAACCGTCTTGCTAATTCACTCGCGCTGCTTGATGCGAAAATGAATAACATTGATGCAGATCACGCGCACGGTGCACGTTGCTGGGACAGTTATGCATGGCATACAGATCTTCCTCCAGGACATCCAATGGTTACGGGGCAGCAAACAATTGACTTTGACCTGGCTTGTGTCGATCACGCCAATCATATTATTGTCTGGGGAATGAACTGGATAACTACCAAGATGCCGGATGCGCACTGGTTAACTGAAGCAAGAATGAAAGGCGCAAAGGTTACAGTAATTGCGTGCGAGTATAGTGCAACTGCTAACAAGGCAGACAATCTTATTGTGTGCAGACCTGGTGTAACGCCCGCACTTGCTCTTGGTTTCGCTCACGTTATTATCAAGGAAAAATTATACGACGTGGACTTCATGAAGAAGTTTACAGACCTTCCATTCCTGATTAGAATGGATAATCAAAAAGTTCTAAAACCTACCGATATCATCTCCGGATACCAGAAACCTAACCTCAAAAATTACATCGAGGTAATGAAAGAGGGAGAAAAAACTAAACCGACAACCAAACAAGGTGTTCCATTTGTGAGCGAAGAAATGGCTAATGAATGGGGAGATTTTGTTGTATGGGATGAAAGCAAAAACACTACCGCTGTAATCACCCGCGACGATTACGGAAAGTTTATGGGTGAGAAAGGTATAAATCCTGCGCTCGAAGGAAAATTCAAAGTAAAAACAGTTGACGGAAAAGAGATTGAAGTAAGAACCGTATTTGATCTTATGAAAGAATATGTGATGGAAAACTTCGACACAAAATCAGTTGAAGAACTTACATGGGCACCAACAGAAGGAATACAAGCGGTTGCAAGAGAGATTGCGAAGAACAATGGTTCTACCATGTTTGCGATGGGTATGGGTCCGAATCAGTTTTTTAATAACGACCTCAAGGACCGCGCTGTCTTATTCCTGGCAAGTATTACAGGTAACATTGGTAAGATCGGCGGTAACGTTGGTTCTTTCGCCGGAAACTACAGAGGCGCGTATTTCTCCGGACTGGCTTGCTACATTGCCGAAGATCCATTCAATCCTGAACTTGACGCAAGCAAACCAGCGAAGGTTAAAAAATATTTCCATTACGAATCAGCGCACTTTTTCAATAACGGCGACAGAATTCTGCGCATGGGCAAAAAAAATATGACGGGTAAAACGCATATGCCTACGCCAACAAAGTCCATCATTGTTTCAAACGGAAACTCGCTGCTGGCAAATTCGAAAGGGCATTTCGAAAACGTAATCAATGTGTATCCAAAGATCGAATTTATCGGAGTGCTCGAATGGTGGTGGACCGGGTCATGTGAATATGCGGATATTGTTTTTCCTGTTGACTCATGGGCGGAATTCAAATATCCTGACATGACGATCTCAGTTACGAATCCATTCCTTTATGTTTTCCCACGAACACCACTTAAACGCATATT
>CBIHPU010000219.1:0-6260 GCA_966211935.1 uncultured bacterium
CTGCAATATGCTGTTAATACGCTGAAAAGAGCGGAAAATTTTTTATTTAGATTATTTTAACCGGTTAATTAAAAAGACCCCATTCATCTTCTCCGAAGCGTTCGTAATTGCGGATCTCATTAACCCACTCTTTAAACAGCTTGCGGAATTTCTCCATTTCAGATCTGTGAAGGCGTAAATGTTTTTTATCCACCTCGTAAAAATGATGAAGTGTGTTTGTACATAGTCTCAGATATTCCGCGTTGTCACGAACAATCGCCGCGTTTTGCATTGCATAAGTGTATTCCTGCGCACCAAGTGCGCCTGCAATTTTTGGTCCCAGCATCATGGCCGCACTTCTTATTTCCGAACCTGAATGCTCATCCAGCATATGTTCGTATCCCGGTTTAGGTTGTAACGACGCGATGAGCGCTTCCGTAAGATGATAAATTTCTTCGGCGTGAATCGCGATCGGATGATTAGCGATGAGGTCTTCGCGCTCTTTCATTTCACGCTCAACTTCTTCTTCATCCATGTCCTCAAAATCTTCCTCGTCAAAATCGAAATCAAAATCACTCTCACCTTCCAATCCTGACTCGTCATCATTGTCATCGCCATAGAAATCCTCAGGAGGAGTGTTCTCATCAAAGTCATCGGGTGGATCCTGATCTTTTCTTCTTGACATTTCCTTTTTGCTTTAAATGATTTATCCGAAAAAGCTGAACAAGCGTCTTTTTAATTTACTCATATAATTCTGGTACTGCCAATCAATATAATTTGGAGTAGCGTTGATCAATTTTGAAAATTGTCTCATCCTGTATTTCACTTCTTCGCTCAGGAGATTATAAAGTTCCAGTGCTTCCTCGTATGAGGACGCGTTGTCTTTTATTCTTCCAAAATGATCTTCCATTGAAAGCTCCAGAACTGTTTGTGGTTTCTGACCTTTCTTAATTATCGAATGATAAACGTCGCGAACAATAAATTCTTCAGCCGATGAATTCAGAAAACGCGCCTTGATCTCTTCCGGCATCTGGTAATCATGTTCCAGTTCATAATCCCACTCATCTTTATAGCGGTGCTCAAGATATAAATGCGGCGCAGCAAACACGTGTCGCCAGTCAATGGGTAATTGCCACAAACCAAAACGTCGTGAATTATTTCCGAGATCTACAATCTTAAATCTTTTTTTATGCGGAAGAATTCGCGAACCACGACCAATCATCTGGTGATACAGCGTTAATGATTTTGTAGCGCGGTTAAGAATGATAGTTTCAACGCTCGGCTCGTCAAAGCCTGTGGTTAGAATACTTACAGATGTAAGAATCCCATCAGGAGTTTTCCTGAACCACTCCAGCGTTTCAAATCGTTCTTTATCGGAAAATGTACTGTCAAGGTGACGAACAGGATAACCTTTCTTCTGAAATGCTTCGCACACAATCCTGCTCGAAATAATTCCACTATTGAAGATAAGTGTCTTTGTTCCCATTGCAACTTCTTCGTAGGCATCCACCAGTTTGTTTTGCATCAGCGGATTCGAATAAAGCATTTCAGATGAGGCAACGGTGAATTCACCATTCGAACCGATCTTCAGCGTACTGAGATTCACGTCGTAAGAATAGGTGGTTGCTTCACACAAATAACTGCTTTCAATAAGTGAGCTGATGCTTTCTCCAACAATAAGATCAGAATATGTATCGCGCAGCGGAAGTTTTTTATTTGAAGATAAAGGCGTAGCAGTTACACCAAGAATATTTACATCCTGAAAGTGATGAAAGATTTTTCTGAAAGAGTTGTTGTGCGCTTCGTCAACAATAACAAGACCGATATCATCGAGAAACTTGTCGTTTTCCTGCAAACGGTTGTTGAGCGTTTCTACGAGAGCGGTGTAACACTGGAACTCCTGTTGATCGGGCAATTGTTTAACCGCGCTGTTTATTATTTTGTTGGAGATACCGATATCAGATAAAACATCAGAAGTCTGGTGACTCAATTCTATACGGTGAGTAAGGATGAGCACCTTTCTTTTAAAGCGATCAATGTACCTGCGAGCAATTTCCGAGAAAATAATTGTTTTACCACCACCTGTTGGAAGCTGAAAAAGCAAATTTGCATTGGGTGGAAGATCTACAAGTTTATCGAAGATTCTATTTACCGCTTCTGCCTGGTATGGATATAATTTTTTTGGTTCTATTGGACTGATTTCTTTTTGCATTTAATTTTTTGCGACCTGCAAAGATACTGTTTTATTGAGGGATAATTGCCTGCCTGTCAGCAAACTGTAGGGTTATTTAACTTTATTTTCTTTTTTTGCAGAATATGAAAAAAGTATTACTTTTGCACTCCGTTCATTAATAAAATTTAGAGAAAATTAGATCGGTCCCCGAAGATAATCGGGATCAGCTGGTTAGTCCCGATAGCTATCGGGAGCCGCCCTGTCTAATTTGTTCTTTAATATAAAATTCTTGGACCGGTAGTTCAGCTGGTTAGAATGCCGCCCTGTCACGGCGGAGGTCGCGGGTTCGAGTCCCGTCCGGTCCGCTTAAAACCCTTTCAGAAATGAAGGGGTTTTTTGTTTATGTACATTCACTGAGTTTTAGCTTAAAGGTTATGCGTTTTCATTGCACTTATTTGTTTTTTCACTTTTTCCGATTTAAAATCTCAGAATATAGCGGGGAAAGATAAAAGAAACCAAATTTCGTTTGAGAGTATTTCTTTGGGTAGTTTTGACTAGATGCTAAACTTCGGAAGGCTTTCTGGAGATGAAGATATATCAGGTAATTTAACCACATGAAGTTAATGGCACTTAATAAATACCGTTTTATTTTACTTTCTATATGTTTTTTTTTCTCACAAAAAATAAATGCTCAAACATTCTATTTTAATAATGTAATACAAACTCAGGATAAAGTTCACTATAAACAATCTGTGGCTCTGATACTGAAATACCAGGAAGGTTTCTTTACGTTAAAATGGCTTATTGATTCTTCCATGGTCGAAACTTCCTACAAGTATGTTAATGATTCTACCGAAAAAGAAGTAACAGAATACTTTTCCCAGCCTGATACTTGTATTGGGGACTTCCTGTTTAAAATTATGCAAAAGAAGAACAAGTGGTATTGGGCCATATATAGATCAAAAGATAAAGAAGTTGTTGATTCCGTTTTAATTTTTGATTCTGAAGAAAATGTAAAGAAAATAACAACCCTACGGTTTTTCAAACTTTCGAGTTGCTCTTATGGTCACGATGGGCAATTTGAAAATGGGATAAATGTTTATTCTTCGTTAAAGCGAATCAAGAAATTTAGAACTTGTCTCGGAACTAAATCTGTTTATAAAATAGAATTAATTCGTGACAGGATAAGTAGTGACTTTGTGGGTCAAGAAATAACCACAATTTATTTTGACGCTAAAGTATTAATACCAATTAAATTTTCTTTTGAGACAGTTCCGCAAAATGGAACTTTATCTAGTATAAAATATATTTACGATCTTGTTTGCATAAAGCAAGAATGAAAACACCGCGCTTTTATCTTCGTCGTTAATCTTCGCGTAATTGTTCATGGTATTAACGGTAACGTTGGCCGCTAATTGGCTCTTCCTTTAAACTTTCTTCGCGCTTGCTTGAAAAACTTCGCTTCGGTCCACCAAGCGAGTCTTGTACTATCGGAAGTACTTAACTTTTTTCACCGTTCATATTTTATTTTCTCTTTCTCTGTCAAATGTCTTTAAAAATGGGCCCGTATTAATTTGTGCAATCTATTCAGAATAACCTAACGCATCTGAACATAACCCGCTTCTGTTACTGCGTTCCAATCTGTCTTTTCCAACTCAATGCCCCAGATTGTCAGCGACAGTTTTTCATTTGTACGGCTTAGCATAGCAGGATATTTGTGTATAACCGGATCCAGCCAGGTCCGGCCAAAAAATTCGTAGATCTGGCGGTTGTAATATTCTCTTTTGTCCAATTCAGTAAATTCAGATTTATTCGAATCGTCCTTTCCGTAAATCTGGAAAAGATCATCTACCAGTTTCTTCAGATTTTTTATTTTGATATTTTCAGGACTGTAAGTCTTTAAAATAACATACTTTCTTTCGCGATCCGCGATTTTAATTTCTACCATATCAAAAATACCGTACTCTTTGTAATGCAGCTTCTTCTTAAAGGTCTGAATGATCTCCCGCTCATTGTTTAACCGAAGCTGACATTCTGTAAAGGAACTGTCGGGAGTATCACGAAAATCCTGTTCGAACAGGTCTAAAACTGAACCGGCTTTTTTTTCCGTTTGTTTTTTATCGGGGTTTATGTTGTTTTCTGTTTTGAAAAAGTTCCTTAGAGAGATCATGAAATTTATTTTATACAATATGCAAGGTAATATGATGAAATGTTTGAGAGCGAATTCAGAAATTAAATTAATAAACAATGCAGTGCTGAAAACCGGGACGACGCTGACGGTCATCATGCATCGGAATGATCAGGGCCGCCAGGCCGGAAAAGACTTTATTTGTTCAGAATATTCCCAGATCGTCCTTGTTCTTATCCGCGTATCCGTATTCTTCGTGCTCATCTAACTCACGACCATTATATTTTCCATGTTTGAGAATTGTGAAGACCATCCACACAAGTACAATAGGTGAGAAGGTGAGCATCAGGATTGCGATGTCGGTTTTGTATTGCAATAAAACACAGTAGAGAAGCAGGTAACATGTTGCAATGTATACTGCCCTGATGTCTTTTGAGGGAATTCTTGTATGCATATACTGAATGCCGAAAATTTTATACCAGATGATGAGAATTAATTTGCAGGCACAAAGATTGCCTCATTCATTAGGAATATTTCAATGCACTCATGAAAATTTCACGATTCCTTACTTATTATTTTATTCTCTCATATTTTTTTTCGTGGATAGTTTTCATCCTGCTGGCATTGAACCGACACGGTAAGATTTTTCTTTTCTCTGATGATGCTGCGCACGCACGTCTCGCCGATTTTTTCCATGCATTTGGAGCGCTCGGTCCGGCAATTGCCGCAATAGTCATACTCACTTTATTCTGCAATAAGGAACAAAGGCAGTTTTATTATTCCTCTTTTTCACCAATTGGTCTTTCGTTCACAGCCTGGTTTGTTTCACTTTCTCCGGTTCTTTATTTGTTCCTGGCAATTCTGATTAGCAAAGTAATAACCGGCGAGTGGTTCAGTATCGCAGCTTTTTTCAAACAAAATAATTTACTTGAACCGGTTAATTTTTTTATGTGGCTGTTTCCATCAATTACCTATGGAATTTTTGAAGAAATGGGCTGGCGTGGTTTTGCGCTTCCCTTGCTTCAGAAAAAGTATTCTGCCTTTATTAGTTCAACAATTATTACTGTATTTTGGATTGGATGGCATGTTCCTTCATTCTGGTACAGGTACAATCTTAATTTTGGTTCTTTCATCGGTTTGGCGTTGGGCATATGGGCCGGCGCTATTCTCCTTACATATCTTTATAATTCCTCCCGCGGAAGTTTGTTTGCTGTATGTGTATGGCACTTAAGTTGGGATGTAGTTGCAATGATAGGTAAGGAAGGCGTTATTGCAGCGATAATGAGCACCATCATTATGCTGATCGCAGTTTTTATTTTATTTCGTTACCGGGGAAGAGATCTGTCTCCAACAGAAAAAATTACTTTCCCCGATTAAATTTAATCTTACTTTTAAAGTCAGTGGTAAACACTAAACACATACAGACTGAAGTTGATGCAGGTTATCTGTACCAAGTTCTGGCGGAACATGAACAGGACGAACATGTGGCAAAAGTTTTTCAACAGATGAGTGAGATTGAAAAAAGCCACGCGATTGCTTTTCTTAAGAAAAACAACCTGGATGAATCTCATTTGCCTCCGCCTTCAAGGCGCGCGAGGATTTTAAAATCTATCGGAAAAGTGTTTGGGTATGATTATGTCCTGGGTGTTTTGCTGGACACTGAAAAAAGCATTTCAACTTCGGTTCTTAATGCGAGGAAAAAAAGCAAAGAGCAGATTTCAATTTCTGACACCGCGCATGTTACCATTTTACGGAACATACTTAATAACTATAAAAACATTTCGGCTTCCAACCTCGCGAGATTTGAAAAACGTCATCGCTCTGTTGGTGGAAACGCGTTAAGAGCTGCAGTGTTAGGAGGGAATGACGGATTGGTTTCAAACTTTAGCCTGGTAATGGGTGTTGCAGGTGCGTCAAACAATCAGTCGGGCGTTTTGCTTGCTGGTCTCGCGGGTTTATTGGCCGGAGCACTGTCAATGG
>CBIHPU010000220.1:0-6257 GCA_966211935.1 uncultured bacterium
AAGCATTCACTCGCTGCTGCAGGATTTTGAGCTGTGGTTCAGGTTGTCTCAGAAATACAAAGTCGCGAATATACCGGAAGTGTTGCTTTATTACAGGGAAGTAAACGCGGGTATGTCACGCACAACCATTAATTACGCGGAGGTCGTTGCGGGTCAGTGTTTTCTGAATTTGATGCAATTGGTTAATGATCCGAAATTAAAAGAGTTTGCGTTGTTTTATCACCGTTGCTTTGAAAAGATAGAGGAAATGGATGCGGCATTGGTGAAAAAGACTATGGCCTCAATCACAAAAGCGTTTGCGTTAAGGTTTAAAAGAAGTCCGGAAGAAACGGAAGCGGCTTTTTCAGAAGTTAAAAAGCATTTGAAAAAAGTTATTCTTGATTACAAGGTTCATCTTAGCGGTGGAAATAAATTAAAAAAACTCATTAGCAAAACGGAGAGAAAATTATTTTATCCACGCAAATGATCAACGTCTTTCTTATAACCGCCCACAAAAATTTTGATCAGTTAAATAAACTGCTTCATTTGCTTGCTACAGGAGATGACCATGTTATTATTCATATCGATAAAAGATCCGATGAATTATTCAGGGATATAAAACAGGCTGCCTCCCAACTTAAAAATGTGCAGATTCTAGAAAAGCGTTATGTAGTTTATTGGGGAAGTTACAATCAGATCAAAGCGACAACCGCGCTTATTAAAGCTGCTTCGGAAATAAAAACAGTCGATTACGTTCATCTCATCAGTGGGCAGGATCTGCCTGCAATGGACAAAGTCGGAATGAATCAGTTTCTTTGCGAGAACAATGGGAGTGAGTTTATTGAATGCATTGCACTTCCAAATTCTAAGTGGAACCGAAACGGGGGACTCGACAGAATTGAAATGTATTGGTTTGATGGATTGTTGTCCCGCTTTACGTACAGAACCCATATAATTCAGAATGCGCTTAAATACAGGCGAAACAGTAAGCGTTATAAATTCTATGGGGGCGCAAATTGGTTTACACTGACGGCTGCGTCCATTAAATGGATCAGTAATTATATAGCAGATAACCCACAATACTTGCGTCGTTATAAGTTTACAAGAAATGCTGATGAAATTTTTGTGCAAACGCTTTTGATGATGTCGCCTTTCGCGTCTAAAATTGTCAGTGACGATCTACGGTATACAAATTGGCATGACGGTCCTGAATTTCCACGCACATTAAGAAAGGAAGACTTTGATATGATTTTTCAAAGTGATAATAAATTATTTGCCCGGAAATTTGATGAAGCCGTTGACAGGGATATAATTGATCTTGTTATTGACAAAGTTTCTGAAAGAAAGGAGCAGGTTTCATGAGAATTCTGCATGCGGTAGAAAATTATTTTCCCTCTACGGGAGGCATGCAGGAAGTTGTTAGGCAGCTTTCCGAACGTTTGGTGGCAAAGGGACATTCCGTAACAGTAGTTACATCCAGAAACGAGCAAAGAAAATTTAAGGAGTTGAATGGTGTGCATATTGAAGAGTTCTCTGTAAAAGGTAATTGGTCGGGCGGGATGCAGGGTGAAGTTGAAAAATACCGGAACTTTTTGTTGAGCTCTGACTATGATGTGATTACTTTTTTTGCGGCGCAGCAATTCACAACTGATGCAGCGTTAGATATATTGCCCAGGATCAAATCAAAAAAAGTTTCAGTGCCGACTGGGTACAGTGGATTTTATCAGGCGCATTATAAGAATTATTACGAGCAGATGCGGTCCTGGATAAAGCATTACGACATGAATGTTTACCTGTCAGATGATTATCGTGATATCAATTTCGCACGTGAGCTGGGAATAGATAAACTAATGATTATTCCAAATGCCGCGGATGAGCGCGAATTCGGGCGCGTGAGTAGTATTGATGTCCGCAGGAAATTTTCAATTCCTGAAAACCATAAAATTTTATTTCATGTAGGATCTTACACCGGCAGGAAAGGACATAAGGAAGCGCTGGAAATATTTCTTTCTTCAAAATGTAAAAACTGCACATTACTGATGATTGGTGATCATCTTGAATATTTTAAGACCAGGAGTATCTATAAATATCCCGGGCTTTTATTTAAGTGGCAGGCATCAAAATTAGGGACTAAGAAGATCTTAATGGAAAGTGCTGACAGGGAAACGACAGTTGCCGCTTTTAAAGCAGCTGATTTATTTTTCTTTCCTTCACAGATTGAATGTTCGCCAATTGTACTGTTTGAGGCTGCGGCAGCCGGCTTGCCTTTTCTTTCTTCTCCCGCCGGAAATTCAGCTGAAATTGCGGGGTGGACAAAAGGAGGAAAAATTCTTCCAGGTTATACTGATGAAGTGAGATTGTGGCATCCTGACGTGAAAAGCTCGGCAAAAATGCTGGACGAATTGTTAGGCGATGTACAGAATTTAAAATCGATGGGTTCTGCCGCGCAAGCGATCTGGAAAGAAAAATACACCTGGAAAAAAATAACTGAACAGTACGAGAAATTGTATTTAGATTTAATTAATTAAAAAATTGTTCGGAGGTAAAGCTTCCTCATTAAGCGTCAAAGTAAAATGGTAGCAACAAAGCTAATGGGTGGACTGGGAAACCAGATGTTTCAATATGCGGCCGGGCGCGCATTGGCATACCGCTTGAATTCAAACTTGTTGATCGATACCTCTTATCTTGATCAGGATCCAAAAGGCTCTTGGACAAAGAGAGATTTTGAATTAGATATATTTAATATTACGGGGCGAAAAGCTATTGAGAATGAACTTTCAGAATTTCATAAGATCAGTAAAAGCAGATTTAAAAGAAAAATTGGAAAACTGTTCCCTTTTGTCTTTGGGAAAAATGTTTATTTCAAGGAATACGGTTATTCATTTCATCCTGAAATAGAAAAATTAAAAGGGAATATATACCTGGATGGTTTCTGGCAGAGTCATAAATATTTTTCTGATCGACGTGATTTAATATTGAAAGAATTTTCTTTTTTATCCGTGCCAGACGAAAGAAACGCGGCTCTTTTAACCGAAATAGACGGTTGCAATTCTATCAGCATTCATGTTCGCCGCACCGATTATGTCAGTAATAAAAATGTTCAGGATTACCACGGTATTTGTTCGGTTGATTATTATAAGACTGCGGTAGAGAAATTGGCTAAGGGACTTTCAAATGTACAATTGTTTATGTTCTCTGATGAACCGGATTGGGTGAAGGAAAACCTGTTTTTCGATCTTCCAACTACAATCATTTCCCACAATACCGGTAGAAAAAGTTATGAGGACCTGAGATTAATGAGCCATTGCAAATTCAACGTAACCGCCAACAGTAGTTTCAGCTGGTGGGCAGCATGGATGAATAACTTTTCCGATAAAAAAGTAATCGCACCCAAAAATTGGTTTGCTGATAAAACAATAAACACTTCAGATCTTTGTCCGCCCGAATGGATCAGGTTATAAACGCACATAATCCGCTGGTTAGTGTTATTCTTCCCGTTTACAACGCGGAAAAATATTTGCGAGACGCTATCCGCAGCGTGTTGGATCAAACACTTAATGATTTTGAATTACTGCTCATTGATGATGGTTCTTCAGATAACTCTCTTGCCATCATGCGTTCATTTACTGATTCCAGGATACGTATCATACAGAATGATTCTAACCGTGGTTTAATTTATTCTTTGAATAAGGGAATTGAGATTTCTAAAGGAAAATATATTGCGCGTATGGATGCGGACGATCTTTGCGTTGCGGAACGTTTTGAAAAGCAGGTAGACTTCCTGGAAAAAAATCTTGCTGTGGGAATTTGCGGTTCTGATTATTACAATTTTTCTGATCATGGAGTGGGGAAGAGCATCACATTAAAAGACAAGAATGTGATTCGCGCCTGGCTTTTATTTTCTCCACCGCTCTGCCATCCGACTGTAATGTTTCGCGCGTCTATGCTTAAGAATAATCATCTTTTATATGATAGCGCGTACAAACACGTTGAAGATTATGAATTGTGGACACGTGCGGCTTTGATAACTGACATTGTCAATCTGCAGGATTTTCTGCTCTACTACCGTGACCATGCTGGCCAGGTTAGTCATCAGAAAAGAGAAGAACAGATAGCAAATTCAAAAAAAGTTCAGGGAAAGTATCTTGGTGCATTGGGATTTGCGTTCACGGAGGATGGATTGAATATTCATAATTTCATTTCGTCCAATAAACGTATTACCTCCTTGCAAATGCTGCAGGATATTAATGGCTGGCTCTTTGACCTGGTAAATCAAAACAGTGAATCAAACAACATCGATGCGAAAGCGTTTAGTTATGCAATAGGGAGGATCTTTTATGATTGTTGTGGTAATACAGACCTGGGCTTTAAGGCATATCGCTTCTGGAAAAATTCACGATTAAAAGGATTGTATAAAGACACAATAAAGTTCAGGATGAAATTATTGATCAAATGCCTGATCAGAAAATTCAGATAGAAAGCGCCTTCTTAATTGAATCGGCCCAATGTTTCCAGTTTAATTTTTCTTCAAATAATTTCCTTGAACTTTTTCTGAGCGCCATGTATTTCTCTCTGTCGCTGACCAGTTCAGCTATTTTAGCGGCATAAGCTTCTCCTCTGTCATTAAAGTCTATCAGGAAACCATTTACTCCTTCATAAATATGTCCGCGCACCCCACCCGTATCCGCGCAGAGCGAAGGAAGTCCAAACGCCGATGCTTCACAGAATACAACCGGAGTGCAATCAAATCGCGTGGGAAGAATCAGAAAATCTGCCTCAGCAAAAAATTCCTGCAGACGTATAAAATCGTCTTCTTTATTTTTATCGAGAAAGGGAATCACTTCCATTTTTTCATGCCTGAACTTTTCTGGCGGAGTACAGCCAACTACAATGAGTCGCGCATTAATATGTCTGCCCAAAAGCTCCTTCAAACAATTATATGCAATCTCTCCGCCTTTATTTTCCCAATAAACAGCCGGAAATAAAATTTTTATCTCATTATCACTTAGTTCAGTTTTGATTTTATTTCCTTCCGGAAGATTGGCCATGTTGGGACCAAAAGGCAGAACCAATATTTTTTCCGGCGCAATTTCAAAATCCCTGATAACGGATTCCCGCGCCCATTCTGAAGAAACTACAATCAGGCTGCTTTTTTCAAGCGCCATTTTTTCAATCTCCATTCCCTCTCTGATGGATTTTTTTGTGAGTCCGCTTAGAGCTTTATGGTAGCCCAGACTGCGTTTAAACGTTGTATCGCTCACATAAATGATTGGAATATTTGTCTTCAGTTTAGCTATTTCGCAACTGGCAGCAGTTGCAATTATATAATCAAATTGTTTAGTTTCAAGTTTTGCAGAAAAATAGTTGGAGAAAGCCAGTGCCATCGCTTTACTGTGCCGGTAATTAAATCTTTTTCCGAAAAGCTTTTGCGCAATCCCGGTTTTCAACTTTCCTATCCGCGCGGCCATTGGAGGGGTATACGGCCCAAGCACTTCGACATCTCCCAAATACTCACTGACAGCATTTAATATACTATTGTGCGTGCCGCTCCAGGAACGTTTGTCCTTTGGATCAACGGACGATATGTATGCAAACAATGATCGTTTCACCAGGCAAAGATAAACAATAACAAGGCTAATGATTACCTTTGCACCATATGGCAGGTCAGCCTTTTGTAAGTGTAATAATTGTAAGCTATAATGTACGTGAACTTTTGCTCGATTGCATTCGTTCTGTTCATGAATATTTAACGCTGCCATTCGAAATTATTGTGACGGACAATAATTCTTCTGACGGGTCAGTTGAGGCAATTAGAAATGAGTTCCCATCTGTTACTGTGATTGCGAATAAACATAATCCTGGTTTTTCCATCGCAAATAACCAGGGACTTGAGCTGGCAACAGGTGAATTTATTTTTTTTCTGAATCCTGATACAGAGTTGCGCGATGATTCTATCAGCAGGCTATTACAGGATTTAAAACTTGAAAACGAGGATCAGATCATTGCCGGCCCCATGCTTTTGAACAGTGACGGGTCCTTTCAGGAAAGTTGCTGGCGTTTTCCAAATCCTATTCATCATATATCAGATCTCATGGGCCTCAATCGTTTGATAAAGCCTGGTTCTTACAGGATGGAAGAGATAATGGGAAATGCTGAAGTGGATTTTCTTTCCGGCGCCGCTTTGTTACTCACTGCTTCCAACGCAAGAAGATTGGCAGGTTTCGATAAAAATTTATTCTGGATGGAAGATGTAGATCTGTGTAAAAGAAATAAAGCGG
>CBIHPU010000221.1:0-6256 GCA_966211935.1 uncultured bacterium
GTTGTTTCGCACGAAGAAACAGAGATAGCGGAGAACGTGGAGCTGGTAGACAAATGCATTACTGGAAATTTCCTCGCGACGAACGCGGCGTTATTTCGCACTATAAGGCGGAGTTGGCGGAGCGCGCGGAGTTTCAAAAAATAAACTTTGTGTTCATTCTGCCTCTTCGCGCGCATTGGGTCCCTTAATATTTCGCGCGACGAACGCGACGCCGCAACGTTATTTCGCTGAGAGGCGGAGTTGGCGGAGCGCACGGAGTTTCAAAAAAATAAGCTTTGTGTTCGCTCTGCTCCTTGGAGCGTATTGTGGCTTCTTAAATATTTCTCGCGACGAAACACAACAATTGTTTTTTAAAAGCAGGTAGTGTGAAGACGAAAAACAACAAACGAGAAACGATTGAACACTTTGTGCTTCTTAACGCACTTTTCCTCCCTAAATGTGCGTGCGTGTTTCAGTATTCACTTGCTTCCCGCATCCCAGTTATAATTGTTACACTTCCTTAATCAAGCCCTCCATTTACAAAATTCAACACTTCCGAAATTCCAAAATGATTAACTTCGCTAAAGCATCAAACAAAGTTTAATTTCTACCTATTTATGTCAAGGGGCCTTTTAAAATTCAGCGTGCCGGCAGCGGCGGTAATATTTTTTCTTATTTCACTTTCTTCCTGCGGCACGGATACCAGCAAGGTTGACGCCGGACTCTCAGATTCTGTAAACGCCAAATACAAGGACAATGTTGATTTGCAGAATTTGAATAAACAGATCATGAATAGTCCTGCTATAGATTCACTTTATCGCAAGCGTGCTAAATTGTATATAAAACTGGAGGATTTTGAATTGGCTCTTGGAGATGCAAAAAGAGCGCTTGCGCTTGACAGCACAACGTCAGCAAATTATCTTTTGCTTACAGACGTATATTATGTTACTAACCAAACAAGACTGGCAAAAGAAACACTTGAACGCGCGTTAAAACAACTGCCAAATGATAAAGAAGCAAATCTGAAAATGGCCGAACTCTATTTTTACGTCAAGAAATACCAGGAATCTCTTAATCATATAAACCAGGCGCTTGTTGCTGACCCATACATGAGCAAGGCATATTTTCTGAAAGGGATGAACTACATGGAAATAGGCGACACCGCAAAAGCGATCAGCAGTATGCAAACAGC
Source organism: uncultured bacterium (assembly GCA_966211935.1). GTDB lineage: Bacteria > Bacteroidota > Bacteroidia > B-17B0 > Aurantibacillaceae > AM-1111. The sequence goes on from CBIHPU010000221.1 coordinate 1,172, forward strand.
GGTAGAACAGGATAACGAATATTACACCGCCTATATGCAAATTGGACTTCTTTATTCCTACAAAAAAAATCCGCTATGCATTGCATACTTCGATAACGCGCTACGTATTCATCCGAAAAGTAGTGAGGCTCTTTATGCTAAAGCAAAATATTTTCAGGATGTCAAAAAAATAAAAGAGGCGAAATCAATTTATATGCAGGTCCTTTCTTTTGAACCTACACACAAAAACTCACTTTATAACCTCGGTGCAATCAGTTTGGGAATAGAAAATGATCCGAAAGCAGCCAGACAATTTTTTACTGATGCCATTAACGCGGATCCGGATTACACTGAAGCATGGTTTGCAAGAGGTGTTGCGAATGAAAAACTCAACGATAAAAAAGCAGCCGTTTCAGATTATAAAATGGCACTCAAGATTACAACCAATTACGAGCCGGCTCTTTCAGCGCTGAATAAGCTGGAAGGAAAATAAATCTTCTTTATACTAAATTGATCTACAGCTGGTTCTTCTCATCTGTCAAAAAAATATTTGCAAAATATAATCGAACTCATCTAAAAACACAATAGAACACATAAATTTGTCGTCCCTAGTTAACAGTTAATGACCCCAATTAAAGTTTTTATCGTAGACGACCACAAAATGTTAATAGATGGTCTTAAAGCATTGCTTATCAATGAACCTCAGTTTAAAATTGCTGGAGAATCGCTTAGCGCCGAACAGGCATTGGAAGAAATCTCTTCTGCTAAACCTGACATTGTTCTCACGGACATCAACATGCCGGGCATGGACGGAATTAAATTTACATCTGAAATTAAAAAACGATATCCCCAGATAAAAGTAATTGCCTTAAGCATGTTCGGTGAACGTGCAACAATAAGTGATATGCTGGAGGCGGGAGTTAATGGTTATATTTTGAAAAATACCGGCAAGGAAGAACTGGTTAGCGCGTTATTAAAAGTAGCCCAGGGCGGAATGTATTTCAGCGATGAAGTTTCTGCCGAGATGATGAAAGCAATTTCTGGCAGACAAAAACCAAAAGCGGAAGAAGAAAAAATAAATCTTACAGCACGCGAAACAGAAATCATACAACTGATCGCACAGGAACTGAGCAACGCGCAGATTGCCGATAAGCTTTTTATTAGTGAACGCACAGTGGAAACACACCGGAAAAATATTTTCAGGAAGACCAACACAAAAACAATTGTGGGACTTATCAAATGGGCATTCGAGAACAAGATCATTCAGTAATTTTTTTACATAAGCAGAGTGGTACGTAGAACAGAGCAGATATCCGTTCCTAGTTACTATCTTTGCAACAAAAACATCCTCATGTTAGAAAATCCTTCGCGAACAGAATTGTCACAGCTTGGAGAATTTGGCCTTATCGATCAGATCAGGAAATCAACTGAACTGAAAAATGAGTCTTCATTGAAAGGTATCGGGGATGATGCGGCTGTAATTCAATATGAGAACAAAGCCACTCTTGTGTCAACTGATATGCTGGTGGAAGGAATTCATTTTGATCTTACTTATGTTCCGTTAAAACACCTGGGTTACAAATCGGTTGTGGTGAACGTTTCTGATATCTGTGCAATGAATGGAATAGCAAAACAAATTGTTGTTTCTGTTGCGCTCTCAAATCGTTTTTCTGTTGAAGCGGTTGAAGAATTATATGCAGGGATTTTACTTGCATGCAAAAAATACGGAGTTGATCTTGTTGGAGGTGATACAACTTCTTCACAAAGCGGATTAATTGTTTCAGTTACTGTTTTGGGTGAAGCTGAAAAAGAAAATATTGTTTACAGGAGCGGAGCAAAAGAAAAAGATCTGATCTGCGTTACCGGAGATCTGGGAGGCGCGTATATGGGACTGCAGATTCTTGAAAGAGAAAAGAAAATTTATACTGAGAATCCGAAGGTTCAGCCCGATCTTGAAGGAAACGATTACATACTTGAGCGCCAACTGAAACCAGAGGCAAGAAAAGATATTATCGATCAACTGAAAAATTTAGGGATCAAACCAACTTCAATGATAGATATTAGTGATGGTTTGGCATCTGAAGTAATTCATTTGTGCAAGGAATCTAAAACTGGCGCGGCAATTTACGAAGAGAAAATTCCCCTCGATCCGCAAACGGTTGAACGCGCGCTGCAATTTAATCTTGATCCAACCATTTGCGCGTTAAGCGGAGGTGAGTATTATGAATTACTGTTCACTATTCCTCTTTCCGATCACGATAAGATCAAAAACAATCCTGACATTACTATTATTGGTCACATGACCGACGAACATGCAGGCATTAACCTGGTTACTCGCGATGGCAAACAACATCCGGTTACCGCGCAGGGTTGGGATGCTTTTCTTAAAAGGTGATTGCAATAATTTGAGATCAATGCTGAATTTAAGCTACTTCTAATTTTATCACCGCGCAATCTTCATCTCGTTCAGCAAATAGCCAGCGCCGGCAACCTTATCTATCACAAACAAAGTATAACGTACATCCAGCACAATGTTTCTGCAGATATCGGGATTGAACATTATATCACTCATTGTTCCTTCCCAGCAGCGATCGAAGTTGGTGCCGATCAGCTCTCCGTTTCCATTCAGCACCGGACTGCCTGAATTCCCTCCTGTTGTATGATTGCTAGCAACAAATGCAACGTGAATTTTTCCATCTTTCTTATCGGCATATTGCCCGTAATCTTTTTTCTCATAAACCTCTTTCAGTTTTGATGGCATAACAAAATCCTCATTACCCGTGTTATTCTTTTCAATGATACCATCAAGTGTTGTAAAATAATTGTATTTCACGCCGTCGCGCGGAACGTAACCATTCACTTTTCCATAGGCGACGCGAAGCGTACCGTTCGCATCAGGATAAAAAGGACGATCCTTGATTGTTTCTTTCAATGCCTTCACATACTTCGCATACAAAGAATTCAACTTTAAACTGTATTCATCCATTTTCGGTTGTACCTCTCCTCCATAATATTCCAGAATATTTCTGCACAAACGGAAATAGACATCATTTTCAAAACTTTTATAATTACCCTCAAAGTCCAGTAAAAGTTTTCTCAACTCATCGGCCCGTAAAAATTTAGACGCATGCAGCACATCCGCAATTTTATTGTAATCATTATTATGTGCCATAAGTAAACTATCCAGCATTTTAGGTCGCATGGACTTATCGATATCCTTATCAAACTGCTTTAGCATTTCCGCGCAGATCTTCTTGTCCATTTCAGCATGATAGGCTGAGAACAATTTCTTCTCGTTTTTCTTCCATGGCTCAATTATTTTCTGGAAGGTATTTGCCTTACCCTGCTTCATCAAATAATAATTATTGAACAAAGAATTATAACTGCGCAGATACTGCAAAGCCTCCACTCCCATTAAACATTCGCTGTAATAATCCATTTGCTTGCTCAGAATTTTCATTTCAGAATAGATCTTCTCAAAATCATTCAGCACCTTCACAAATTCCTGCTGCCTGATCGGATCGGTAGAAAGCAACTTGATGAATTTTTCCTGAAACTCTTTTTTCTTTTTCACGGCGTCACTGCTTTTCAGTCCGGCCATTTCACCTGCCCACTTCTTCCAGTAATTAGCAATGCCCGCATATTTTGCCGCGTAATCAATTCTTGTTTTATCGGATGTCTTCATGTAGCTGTCCATAATTTTCAGCCTCGCTTCACGCAGTTTTACTCTTGCAGGATCACTTTCATTCATGATCATATCAACCGCGTCAGATGTCAGGTATTCCTGAGTTCTTCCCGGAAAACCGTACACCATTGTAAAATCTCCTTCGTTAACACCTTTAAGTGAAATAGTCAGAAACTTTTTTGGCTTGTAAGGAACATTATCTTTTGAATACTCCGCTGGCTTGTTATCCTTGTTTGCGTAAATTCTGAACAGAGAAAAATCTCCGGTATGTCTCGGCCAAACCCAGTTATCTGTTTCTCCGCCAAACTTACCGATTGAAGAAGGGGGAGCCCCGACAAGACGAACATCTTTAAAAGTTTCTACAACGAACATATAATATTCATTTCCGTAAAAGAACGGACGTATATACGCGTCGTAATGCGTTCCTTTCACTGCTTCTTTTTCAATACGTGAAATATTTACGCGGATAACTGAATCAGCCTGCTCTTCTGTCATGGACGCGGTAACTCCGATTTTCACTTTAGAGGTCACATCTTCCATATACTGAATTATAGTCGCGGTTAATCCTGAATTTTCAAGTTCTTTCTCCTTACTCATTGCCCAGAAACCATTGGTGAGGTAATCATTCTCAACCGAACTATGAGACTGAATTGTACTATAACCGCAGTGATGATTTGTGATCATCAAACCACTCTCAGAAATTATTTCCGCTGTACACCCTCCACCAAAATGAACGATCGCGTCTTTCAAAGAAGATTTATTAACGCTGTAAATATCTTCCGCAGATAATTTAAGCCCGTTCTTCTTCATATCCTTTTCATTCAGCGACTTCAATAAAATTGGAAGCCACATTCCTTCGTTCGCGGAAACGGATAGCACCAGCATCAGTGCTATAAAGCCTGAAATAATTTTTTTCATACTTGATTTTTTTGAGATACGCATTGCAGATTCAATGCGTCAAAAATAGGAATTATCAGGCAGCTTTTTTATCCGGATATACCTTTACACTGCCGCCTATAATAATAGCGACTATTGTAAAGAATATACCGATGTAACCCACATAATGATAATTGCCCAGTTCATGCGTCTGCGGATCATTGGTAATAATAAAAGCGCCTATAACGCTTAATAATCCAATTGCAAGCTGCTGCAATGCTGAATTGAGACTCATGAATCCCCCCCTTAGCTGAGGCGGAACGGCGGCTGTTACCATTGCAGACGAAGGAATCATTCTTCCTCCTGAAAAAATAAAAAACATTCCGGAAATCGGCAGCAGCGCCCACAAACTAGTACTGTTGAAATTACTGATGACGTAGATAGGAACGATCGCTAGCAGACTTAAAATGGTAAACATTCTGAAACGTCCGTACTTATCCGCAAGCTTTCCCCAGAGCGGAGATGAGAAAGAAGACAAAACTCCT
>CBIHPU010000222.1:0-6238 GCA_966211935.1 uncultured bacterium
TATGAACAGGACAAGAAAAATCGTCAGGATCGGTATTCGTATTTTTTTCCAGGTTTGCAAATGGAACGCTAAACAAAAAAGGTTATCAGTGCGAGGAGCAAAGATAACCTTTTCTTATGGATTGTTTTTGAACGGCCGTTGTGTTTAACGACTGTTTTGAAATTTTAATTATTATTTTGATTCAGTTTGGCGTCGATTCCCAATGTTGCATGAGGCACGCTGCGCAAACGCTCTTTTGGAATCAGTTTCCCCGTCACACGGCATATTCCGTACGATTTGTTTTCAATTCTCACCAATGCGTTACGCAATGAAATGATATACTTTTCCTGGCGCGCCGCAAGCTGAGCCGTTTCTTCTTTGCTCAATACATCTGAACCGTCTTCCAGCAATTTGAAAGTTGGTGAAGTGTCATCGGTACCGTGATTGTCTTTGTTGCTCAGGGTACTTTTCAGCAATTCATAATCGGCTTCCGCTTCCTGGAGTTTCTGAAGAATTAATTCTTTGAACTCAGCAAGCTCTGAATCACTGTATCGGGTGCGGGAATCGTTTGTGTTCACGAATGGTTTTGGTTGTTCTGCGTTTCCTTTTCTTACTAACGAACGGCTAAGATCGATCTTTACCTGCTGTTTGCGAATGAGATTATCGGAGTCAAACACATGATCGTCGTCATCATCATCACCTCTTCTTTTTCTTTTGCGTCCGCCGGTTGCCTTTACTTTTGGCTTTACCTCTTCTTCTTCTTCAAGAATGTCGTCTTCAACCGCTGCTTCAGCGTCAAGCTCTAATCCCTCAATATCATCTCCAAGCTCAATGTCTTCTCCTTCCAGTTCGTCCATGCTTGGTTTTACTTTTTTTGTTTCTTCTTTCATAGATTTTTTATCTGCCTTTCCATTGGATTTTTTTGCAGAAACAGTAAGAGGCTTTTTTACTTCTTTTTCTTTGGCAGATACCGGCTTTTTCTCTTCCTTCTTTTTGGAAGGGGCAACTTTTGCAACTGGTTTCTTAACTGCTTTTTTAGCCGGTTTTGGCGCTGGCTTTTTTGCAGCAGGTTTTTTCACATCTTTCTTTGCAGATGGTTTTGCCAGCTTTTTAGGCGCCGCTTTCGCTTTTGGTTTACTTGCTTTAGCGGCTTTTTTATCCTTGCCTTTTTTGTTGTCTTTCTTAGCCATAATAATTGCTCCTTTCTGTTCTAAAACCCCTTAGTCGGGACAATTTTAATTTAATTTTTCAACTGATATTTTTGTGGATACTGTTTCATCCACTTCTACCGGGATCGCATTTGCAGCTTCAAGCGCCTCTACCATTTCCAGGTTGGCTGTCAGCGTCTCGTTGCAAATATAAGCCAAGTTATTGTGAATGGCCGAATCTATCAAATTATTTCGCTGTATTTTGATATTAATACGGTCCGTAACCTCAAATCCTTTGTCTTTTCTGATGTTCTGAATGCGATTTACCAGTTCCCGCGCTATTCCCTCCTGTTTTAATGAGTCTGTAAGCGTCACATCCAATGCCACTGTCAGCGGACCCTGATTGACAACTTTCCAGCCAGGAATGTCGACTGGAATAATCTCTACATCTTCCTCCGCCAATTCAACGTTGCCGTCAGGAAATTTGATTTCGTATTTCCCGCTTTGCTCAATGCCTCTTATAATTTCCTGCGCGTTTTCTGCCGCGAAATTCTGCACGGCCTTCATTTTCGCGCCGCATTTCTTACCAAGCGTTTTAAAGTTCAGTTTCAGATTCTTTACAATATTGGCGCTGTTCTCATCAACAAATTCCAGTTGCTTTACGTTTACTTCGGCAAGAATAAGATCCTTCACCGCCTCAATATTCTCTTTCTGTTCTTCGCTTAAAACAGGTATCCTTACTTTAGTAAGCGGTTGCCTTACACGAAGATTCTCTTTTTTTCGGATGGACAGCACCATGCTCGAGATCTTTTGCGCAAGATCCATTTTATCTTCTAGCTTTTTGTCTATCACTTTCTCATCCGCGTCAGCGAGCAGGGTAAGATGAACACTATCGTATTTTAATGGCGTGTTGTTTTTTACTGCATTTTCACGAACAGGGTCTGTAAGGTTTTTATACAACCACTCTGAAAAGAATGGCGCAATCGGACTCATCAACTGAGAAACGACCATAAGACATTCGTGCAACGTTTCGTAAGCGGCTTTTTTATCTTCTCCCAATTGTCCTTTCCAGAAAACGCGTCTTGATAAACGCACGTACCAGTTGCTCAAATGTTCATCCACAAATTCCTCAATCAGCCTTGCTGAACGATGCGGTTCATAGTTTTCATAATGCTGCGTAACTTCTTTAGATAAGCTGTGAAGTTTGGAAATGATCCAGCGGTCAAGCTCAGAACGTTTTGCCACGGGAACAATATTTTTCTCGTCAATTAAAAAATTATCTACGTTGGCATATAGCGCGTAAAACCCGTAAGTATTGTATAATGTTCCGAATAATTTCCGCTGAACTTCAGTAATACCGTCAAGGTCAAATTTCAGATTGTCCCATGGAGCAGCGTTGGCGATCATGTACCAACGGGTTGCATCAGCGCCAAACTTTTCTATAGTTGAGAATGGATCAACGGCATTGCCTAAGCGTTTGCTCATCTTGTTACCGTTCTTGTCAAGAACCAATCCGTTAGAAACAACGTTTTTGTACGCCACAGAATCGAAACACAAAGCAGCAATTGCGTGCAGCGTATAAAACCATCCCCGTGTCTGATCAACTCCTTCCGCAATAAAATCAGCAGGGAAATATTTTTTCTCGTCAATCAGTTCCTTATTCTCGAATGGATAATGCACCTGCGCATACGGCATTGCACCTGAGTCGAACCATACGTCTATCAGATCGAGTTCGCGCTGCATCTTTTTCCCTGAATCGGAAACAAGAACAACGCGATCGATATAGGGCTTGTGCAGATCAAAATCTTTTTCCTCAAAAGAAAACTCAGAATTGAAACCTGCTTTTTTCGCTTTTTCAATTTCAGCTTTCAATTCGCTTATAGATCCGATACATTTTTCTTCTTTCCCATCTTCAGTTCTCCATACGGGAAGAGGAATTCCCCAGAAACGTGAACGGGAAAGGTTCCAGTCCTGCAGGTTGTTGAGCCACTCGCCAAATCTTCCGGTACCTGTGTGTTCAGGTTTCCAGTTAATGGTTTTGTTCAGCTCCACCATGCGCTCTTTTTTCTCAGTCACTTTAATGAACCAGGAATCGAGCGGGTAATACAACACAGGCTTGTCTGTTCTCCAGCAATGCGGATAATTGTGTTCGTATTTCTCAATCTTGAACGCTTTACCTTCCAGTTTCATCTTTAACGCGATCCGCTCATCTACGCTGAGGTATTCTTTCAGATTCGGAATGAATTTCTTTAAGTGCTCTTTTTGTTTTTCGTATTCTGCCTGTTGCTCCTCACTGCTCATAAACTCCGGTTTCACATATTCTCCACCGAATCCCCAGTCAGGATCGTTCATCTCTTTCACATACCTTCCGCGTTTGTCAACCAGCGGGGTGTCATTTCCGTTCTCATCTTTAACCAGAATGAAGGAAATATTATTTTCTCTTGCAACACGGAAGTCGTCCGCTCCAAACACTGCCGCAATGTGAACTATTCCGGTTCCGTCTTCGGTTGTAACAAAGTCGCCGGGAATAATTTCAAAGGCTTTTCCCTGTGGTTTTACGTATGGAAGCAACTGCTCGTATTTTGTTCCGATTAATTGTTTTCCTGTAAACTCAGCAAGTATTTTGTAAGGAATATTTTTGTCTCCATCCTTGTAGTCTTCAAGTTTCAGTTCCGAATTCTTTGCAGAGAAATAATTTTTTACAAGATCCTTTGCAAGTATTACCGTGACCGGCTTGTAAGTATATTGATTAAAAGTTTTTACAGCTGCGTAAGTGATGTTAGCTCCAACAGCAAGCGCGCAGTTAGAGGATAAGGTCCATGGAGTCGTCGTCCAGGCAAGGAAAAAAGTATCTCCTTCCGCTTTGAAAGGAAGTTTCTCTGTTTCTATTACTTTAAACTGTCCGACAATTGTTGTGTCCTTTACGTTACGGTAACAACCGGGCTGATTCAATTCGTGGGTGGAAAGTCCTGTACCTGCAGCTGGTGAGTAGGGTTGGATCGTGTAACCTTTATACAATAGATTTTTATTGTAAAGATCTTTCAGCAACCACCACACACTCTCAATATAATTATTCTCATAAGTGATGTATGGATGTTTCATATCCACCCAGTATCCCATCACGCGGGTCAGCTCTTCCCACTTGTCAGTATACTTCATAACCTCCTTGCGGCAGGCTTTGTTGTAATCTTCAATAGAAATTTTTTTCCCGATGTCTTCTTTCGTGATGCCGAGCGTTTTTTCAACAGCAAGTTCTATCGGCAATCCGTGCGTATCCCAACCCGCCTTACGTTTTACCTGGTAACCTTTCAATGTTTTAAAGCGGCAGAAAATATCTTTAATGCTGCGCGCCATTACGTGATGTATGCCGGGCATACCGTTCGCGCTTGGCGGACCTTCATAAAAAACAAACGGAGTTTTTCCCTCACGCTCTGAAACCGATCGTTCAAATGTTTTATGCTCGTCCCAGAATTTCAGAATGTCTTTTCCGATCTGCGACAAATTCAACTGCTTATATTCGGGATATTTTTTTTCCATCATCTAAAACTCCATTCGGCTTATTTCATTTAGCCGATTTTTTAAGGGGAACGAAGATAATAAATTATTCAGTACGATATAGGGTAAAAAAGGCTTTTACTTATCTGAATATGAGGGATTTGACGAAAACTTTTTGATTGAAAATATCAATTCTGAATCCTCAGCTCAATATCGTTCAAACGAATTTCTTTACCGCTTTTCCTGTTTTTTGCTTTAATGTAACGGAAATCCGCAACTGTAACGTTCTTGCAGTTTTTCACCATCTGCATAATTTCTTTATCGATCTTGTTTCCGTTGTAATGTTTGAGCAACATTTTGCCATCGCAACTGAAATCAAATTCGTAACTGCTTATTGACCACAATGAATCTTTATTGTTATCCAGGTCAATCTCTTTAGCGCCAATGAAAGTCAGCTTGTCAATATTTCCTTTTTTCATGCCCATAAAGGACGCTTCCGGTTTTTTGCGTTCAAGAGCGGCGCTTCCCGAAAAAAAGGAAAACGACAGTAAAAAGAGAAGTGTTATAAATACAGTGAAGCGCATAATTTAAAGAACATTAAATTTACGATTTTATTATGCGTTTGAAGTGGCAATTTAAGTTTTTTGTGATAACGGTAATTGCCGCGCTCATTCTTCCTGAAATTTTTCGTGACGGCATCTTTATGGATGGCAACCTGTATGCCTCAGTTGCTGTAAACTTTGCTCGCGGTGAGGGCACGTTTTGGTTGCCGCATTTTGCAAAAGATTCAATGTCATTGTTTCACGAACAACCTCCGTTAATGTTTGGGTTACTTGGTTTCATGTATAAAATTTTTGGAGAACACATGTTGGTGGAGCGTTTTTATTCGCTCGGCGTTTTCATTCTTTCCGTTTTTGTTTTTATGCGGATATGGAAAGAGATTTTCAAAAATTCTTCGTTGAGAGAATGGAGCTGGATGGCGCTGCTGATCTGGGTGATGATCCCGAACACTCCCTGGTCTGTAATTCACAACCTGGAAGAAAACACCATGGGATTTTTTGTTTTGCTTTCAGTTCTGTTTATGCTTTTAAGCTTGGCTGCAAAATATTTTCTTGCTGTAACTTATATCGCTTTAGCCTCTCTGGCACTTACTGCCGCCTTTCTTACAAAAGGGTTTCCCGGACTTTTTCCAGTATGTTTATTGCCTTTGTTTTTTTTGTTTTTTCCGGAGAAGGGAGGAAGAAACAAAATCTTTCTTCTGTTCTCCTGTTTGATTTTCCTATTGGCAGCATTCGCCTACATTCTTTTTACGTGGGAACCATCAAAAAATTTATTGTCACTTTGGCTGAATGAGCGTGTGCTGAACAGTATTAAAAATGTTTCAACTACTTCTTCGCGTTTTGGAATTTTGATTTTTCTATTTTATCAATTGATTCCGGTTGGTTTGCTTGCAATTTTACTATTCGTAATTCATCGCGCAAAAAAATTACCTCTGCTTTCACTGGCGCATTATGATAAAAGAGTCGCGTTGTTGTTTTTTTTTGGTTGGGGTTAAGGGTTAATTTGGGTTATAGTTAGAACCGCGCCGAGTGGGTGTTTTATTTGGTACGCAGATA
>CBIHPU010000223.1:0-6187 GCA_966211935.1 uncultured bacterium
GTAATGTTTGAGGATATGAGCGAGAAAGATCCTCCCATGCAGGTAATAAAGCCGGAATTCATGCGTAGAATGAGGGACATGCAGGCTTTTGCTCCCGGCAGCGCGCAATTCAGAAATATGCCGGAGTTTTTTAACTTAGTTGTCAATGTGAACCATCCACTGATAGGAAAAATTCTTGCGGAAAAAGATGCGGAGCGTCAGAAACGTTTGGCAAAGCAGGCAGCTGATCTTGCATTGTTGTCGCAGGGATTACTGAAAGGCGAGGACCTGACAAGTTTTATTAAACGTTCTGTTGAATTAATAGATTAAATAAAAAATAAAAATAAATAATATGAAAAGAGGCTCACTCGTACTTGCAGGATTTATAGTGTTTCTGCTGTTTATTGGAATGTATGGATGTTCGAAGCGAAATACATTTATGGAGTTAAATCAGGAAGTGAAGAAATCCTGGGGAACTGTAGAGACTCAATATCAGCGAAGAATGGATGTTGTAGATCAGCTGGTTTCAACTGTAAAAGGTCAGGCAAATTTTGAAAGAGGTACATTGGAAGCAATTGTACAGGCAAGGGCTTCTGCAACTCAGGTAAGAGTAGATGCAGAAACGCTGGATCCCGCGCAAATGGAAAAGTACCGCGCTGCACAGGGCGAACTTTCAATGGCGCTGGGTCGTTTATTAGCGATTACAGAAAATTATCCCGAACTGCAAACTAACGAAGGCTTCAAGGATTTGAGAACGGAATTATCCGGACTAGAGGGAAGGATTGCAAAAGCGAGAGAAGATTATAACTCGGCTGTAACTTCATTCAATAAAGCCATCCTTCGCATTCCAGGAACTTTTTTTGCCTGGGGATATAAAGAATTGCCGACCTTTGAATCTGTGAGTGGTGCAGAAAAGGCTCCAAAAATTAATTTTGATAATGAACCTGCAAAAAAATAAATATTTTGGATATAAATAAATATTTTACTGCGGAACAACAGAAAAGAATTATTGCTGCTATTGAACAGGCTGAGAAAAACACTTCAGGTGAAGTGCGGGTTCATTTAGAGAAAAAATGCAATGGTGATCCGGTCATTCGTGCCCAGAAGCTTTTTCATCAGTTGAAAATGGATGCTACCGAATTGCACAATGGGATTCTTTTTTACCTGGCTTTTGAATCGCATCATTTCGCGGTTGTCGGAGATAAAGGTATCCACGAAAAGTTTCACCAGTAATTCTGGAATGAGATAAAAGAAAAAACTCTTGAGCATTTCATAAAGAAAGAATTCACCGAAGGATTGGTTGAATCGATTCTTGAATGCGGAATACAATTGAAAAAGTATTTTCCGTACGCTATAGGTGATAGGAATGAATTGGGGGATGATATAACCTTCGGGGAAATTAAATAATTATGCGGAAATTTTATTTTAAACGGACGGTAACTTTTTTAAGTTTTTTTTTCATTCTGAACCAAGCGTTCGCGCAGTATCCTGACAAAGTTCCTGATCGTCCCACTCCTCAGAAATTAGTGAATGTTCTTGGATCAAGTACTGAATCACAAACTTTTTTATCGCCGGAAGAAAAAGCCAGACTTGAGGAAAAACTCCAGAAATTCAGCAGGGAAACCAGTAACCAAATTGCAGTTGTTATTGTTGATTCACTTAATGGACTGTTAGCGCGTGAGTACGCGACTTCTATTGGTGACAAATGGGGCGTTGGCCTGGCAGACAAGGATAATGGAATTGTAATACTTATCAAACCAACCGGTGGTGCAGGTCAAAGGGATTACTTTATTGAGCCCGGTTATGGCCTTGAAGGCGTAATTCCTGATATGCTGGCAAGAAGAGTAGCTGAAGAATATCTTCTTCCAAATCTTAAAGAAGGTAATAATTTTCTAGCGCTGGATGAAACAACAACTCAGTTAATGAAACTGGCGACAGGTGAAATCAATGAAAAAGATTTACGCCGTAGCACCGATGTTGGAGGTCATTTTAAACGTAACTGGAAAATATATCTCATTCTGTTTATACTGCTTATTGTTTTTCTGCGACGTGGTGGAAGGAGAGGCGGCGGCGGTTACACCTATGGTCGCGGCGGCGGCGGATATTACGGCGGTGGTTTCGGTGGATTTGGAGGAGGAAGTAGTGGGGGAGGCGGAGGCTGGGGAGGTTTTGGCGGAGGCGGATTCAGTGGGGGCGGAGCCGGAGGGAAATGGTAAGACAATTTTAATAATTATCAATACGGAAAAAGCCGCAGCGAATCAACACTGCGGCTTTTCTTTTTTACCCCCCAACCTTACTTTTTACAATCTTCAGTCTTTGCAATTCTTACTACTTTGAATTCTGTTCTTCTGTTTACCTCATGCTCTTCTTCTCCACATTTCTTTTTATTATCGCATTTGTTTAATAGTTGTGATTCTCCATATCCTTTCGCGTAAATTCTGTTTTCGCAGATGCCTTTACTCTTGATGTAATTCACAGCTGACTCCGCACGCTTTTGCGATAGCTTTTTGTTATAGCTGTCACCTCCACGTGAATCTGTATGAGAACTTAATTCAATCACGATGTCCGGATTCTGTTGAAGCAAACTTATGAGTCCATCAAGTTCAGCCGCGGCATCAGCGCGGATAGTCGCTTTGTTATAATCATAATAAATATTATTTAATCGTATTGCTTTATTCAGCACAACCGGATCAAGTTCAAGGACAAGTTTCATTGTATCTGTCATTACTTTTCCAAGGTTACCGATGTTTCCGCTGGTAGAAAAATAATTGCTTTCTTTCGCCGATACGTCAAGCATGCTGTTCTGCTGAATTTCCATAAATACTTTTCCGTGGGCATCAGCAGTTCGCGTATAGATTTCTTTATGACTCACGTTTGTGATGAGAATATCCGCCTGTGGGATTATTTTGTCGCTTCCTTTTTCCTTCACTGTTATTTCAACATAGAAATGCGGAATGTATTTTTTGAAGTAAAAAACTCGGTCCACATTGTCTGACTCACGGTTTGAAGTAAGGTAACCGTTATTTCCATCTGCTTCAAAAATAATCCCGAAATCATCAGCGGATGAATTGAGCGGGCTATTCAAATGTTGAGGAGCAGAAAATAATTTTGTGTTGGCGGTTGAATGCATCATGGTTGTTATAGAATCTGCACTTGCAATTCCATTTTCATTCAGAACAACCGAACGGTAAATATCCAATCCACCCATTCCAGGTCGTCCTTCTGATGAAAAATATAAATATTCGGTGTTGTCCACTGCTTTGAAAACGGTCGGGAACATTTCATTTTCTGATGTGTTTACATTTTCTCCTGCGTTCACAGGAGCGCCCCATTTACCTGTTGCAGCATTGAATTGGGAAAAATAAATGTCAGTACCACCAAAACCTCCTGGCATGTCTGATACAAAATACAATCTGGTACCGTTACTTGATAATGCAGGATGTCCCACCGAATATTCCTTGCTGTCAAAACTAACAAGTTGCGGAGTTGACCACTCGCCGTTTATCAGGGTTGATGTATAGATCTCAAAATTATTTACCGAACTTTCATTTTTAACCAGTCCGTTTTTTTCGTTGAGCATGTTACGGGTAAAAAACACTGTCTTTCCATCTGCTGAAAAACATGCAGGCCCATCATTGTATTTGCTGTTTAACGCGGATAAGGGTTGAGGAGTTGTGTCCTTCAATTTAATATAATAAAGATCCAGGTAAGTGTGACCGGTCCATTTATTAATCTCTGACTGGGACTGAGCGGCTGATCGTTCACTGCTGAATACAATTCCATCATTATAAAATACCGGCGAAAAGTTCGATACATTATTGTTGTATGCAACCGGCGTTACCTGATAAAGATAATCCTTGCTAGTATAGCTGGTGATTGAATCGCATGAAAGCAATTCATTTTTTACTGCGAGGTCGCCTGGATTATCTGAAAGGTAGCGTCTAAACCAAACCGCGGCAACATCATATTTTCCGTTATGCTTTAAGACATGTGCATATTGAAGCTTGTTCGCTGAAGTGAACTGCTGCAGATTCATTACCGTTGCGTATTGTTTTTCTGCTTCGCGAAAATGATTCATGTAATAATAACATTCAGCAAGTTGTATACTGGCAACATCGTTTTTCTTTCCTGTTTTAAAATACTTTGTGTAAAGATCTGCTGCTGAATGATATTCAAGGTTTTTATGACTCACACGAGCCTGCTCCAGAACTCTTTCCGAGGTGCAGGAACAGATCAATGAAATTGTTGCGAGGTAAAAGGAGAGTTTTTTCATTTTATTTTTCTTCTTAAAGTTTAAAAAAAGCGGGGGCTTTTGATTTTCAATCCTTCCTGTTTACGGAACATGTATGATACCATGATCTCGTGAGAACCGATAGAATAGTTTCTGAGCATTGTGAGTGGTTGATCGTATGCGTAACCGATCCTCCAGTTATTATCGGGTTGGTACTCTACCATTGCAACAAGGCCGTCAAGCGTGCGATATGAGACGCCGACAAAGAGTGATTTATTGAACATTGCCTGGAAATTCAGATCAGCCTGCATAGGCGCTCCCTCAACATATTTGATGAGAAAGGACGGTTTCAGTTGAAGGTTTTCTGTTACTTCAAAAACATAACCTGCGGTAGCGTAGTAGTGCCGAACATATCGCGGAATATTATTGGCCATATTGCTGATGGATAAAGTTGTGGCCGGATCATAGTTGATAATATTCGGTACTGAAATGCCAGCGTAGAATTTTTCTGAGAACAGATACGCGCCCGCTCCCACATTGGGAATAAATCTGTTTTTTACGTTGGAGGCAAAAACAACATCGTTTTGATCCCAGTAAGTAAGTTGATTAAGCATTGCGCGACAATAAGAAACTCCTCCTCTTGCTCCAAGCGCCAGGCGTGTTTTTTCAGTCAGGCGGATCTGGTATGCATAGTTTCCGTACAGATCTGTTTTATAAGACACTCCAATTTTATCATTGGTAAGAATGGCTCCCCATCCGGAATTTTTATTTTTAATTATTCCTTCCGCTGAAAGGATCTGTGAGATCGGCGCGCCATCAAATTGTACCCACTGCTGACGATGAAGCGCGGTAATTTCCATATAATCATGACTACCTGCATAAGCTGGATTCAGATAAAGTCCATTGAACATATATTGGCTCACCATTAGTTCCTGTTGTGCATGACTTACACCGATCATACAAATCAGAACCGGTAACCAGGATAAAGCTTTTTTCATTTTATATATTTTATAATGTTTGATTGAATAATTGTTTTTTTACCTTCTTAAGTCAACGTATCCTGTTAATGTTGGACCATTAGTTAACTTAAGGATCACGAAATAAGTTCCTTCAGGTAGATCTGAACCGCTGTTTGCTTTTCCGTTCCATGTATTCTGATAATCTTCCTGATCAAAAACGAGATTTCCCCAACGGTTGTAAATGAATAATTCGTTGTCAGGATAATTTTCAATTCCGCGTACAACAAAATAATCGTTGTTACCATCACCGTTAGGAGAGTAACCTGTTGGCATGCTTAGCGCGAACGGTTCATTTAGCGCGGCCGAATCCAGAAGCGCGCAACCATTGCTGTCTGTTACCTGAAGTACATAAAGTCCGGGACCAACATTTGTAAGATCTGTACTTGTTGACCCATTTGACCAAATGAAATTATAAGGTGCGGTTCCACCGGCGATTGCAGTTTTGATCACACCATCGGCTGCGCCAAAATTGCTGATGTTATATCCGTTTGTATAAACCTGTGCTGAAACATCTAGTGTCAGTACCTGCGGTTCAGTGATCTCAACATTTTTAATGACTGAACATTTATTCTGGTCGGTGATGAAAATTTCGTATGTACCTGGCTCAAGACCCTGCTCAATTGAACTGTTACCTCCATGCGACCATTGGTATTGGTAACCCGGCGTTCCACCTGTAACATTTATACTCGCGGATCCTGTTTCTCCCGCGCAGTTTGCGTTTGTTACATTAACATCAACTACCAGCGGACTTGCTTCCTGAACAGCATAAATCTGTTCCTTTACGCAATTGTTCATGTCTTTAATCGTAACAGTATAGGTTCCGCTGGTGAGATCAGTAAGGTCTTCTGAGTTAACGTGTGTTGACCAACTGTATGTGTAATTGCTGACACCACCGTTTACTGTCAGATCAATTGATCCGTTGGTAAATCCGTTGCAGGGAACATTTACTATTTCTGCA
>CBIHPU010000224.1:0-6160 GCA_966211935.1 uncultured bacterium
ATCAGAAATTCATACGAAAAGAAATTCAAATCGAAATTTTCTGATCTGTACACTTCATATGAGATTCTCCTTAATGGTTTTATAATTGCACGCAAAGACACCATATCAAATAAACGAAACACTCAGTTGCAGGCATTACTTGATGGTAAAGGAAATATTATTGTTCCCCGCCGTGAATGGGAGATCAGAGCGTTTACAAATTCATTGTTTTATACTGAAGCTGAAAAAGGTTCTTATCTGTATAATAAAGATGGGAATATTGTGTTGAGAGATATAATTAAAGTCAGTTATAAAAGCGAAGGCGATATTCTCGTTCGTACGAAAAGTGGTTTTGATTATATAGACAGCATCGGAGAAAAAATAGTTGCATTGAAACCTGAGTATGTCGACGTTAACAGGATCAATGACAGACTGCTTTTATTCACTGTAAACAGGAACAACAAGCAATATTATGGATTAGTGAATATGGAGGGAAATGAAATTGTTCCGGGAAAAAATTCTTTTCTTGGAAAACCTGCACAAGGAAAATTCATTGCGAGAGATGCGTTCGGAATGTTTGGCGCTTACGACACTACAGGAAAGCTGGTTGTTCCTTTTGATTATGAATTTCTTGAAAGATTCAGTGAAGGAATGGCGCTTGCAAAGAAAAACAGAGTGTGGATGTACATTGACGGGCAGGGAAAAGAAGTTTTTAAAACAGATTTTGAATATAGATTTGGCATCACTGATGAAATTGAACCGGAAGGAATTACTTCATATGTGAATGCTGAACTTTATTGCTTTAGTGAAGGTATGGCTGTGTGTTTTCAAAACGGAAAAGCGGGTTACATAAACCGTTTTGGAAAAATAGTAATTGAACCGGTATTTGATTTTGCTGAACCATTCCGAAATGGTTTGGCAAATGTATTTGTTTCTGATAGCTCTGAAAATCTTAATAGGTCAAAAGAAATAACACGTGTGATGATCAACAAAGAAGGTGAAGGAATAATTTCAGTTGTTAAGCCATTGAAAGATTTCAATAAGGCGGATTATGTTCAATTTCCCCACGCAACGTTTGTTGACAATGGCGAAGGATGGATGATGTTCAATTCAGATGGCGAAAGAGTAAATATTTTTTCTTTTACAATAGTTTACCCTAAAATATATTTGGGAGGAAAATTTATGAAGGTCTCGATACGCGATATTGATGGACTCTTTATAAGAGCGGATGGAAAACTATTTTCCGATCAGTAAAAGCAAAAAAAATCCGGTAGTTAAGCCGGACTTTAATAATATATAATTGAAGTTAATCCTGGTTTCGTTTCTTCACCATCGTAAGAATCGTTGCAATTGCAACAGTCTCTCCCGTTTCGTCGTAAACATCTACCAGCCATTTTACAATGCCTTTCGCAATGTCTTCCGGTGTCTTTTTCTCCTGGTTAACTTTTTCTTTACAGGTAAATCTTACGCCAATTGTTGAACCCGGATAAACCGGTTTTGTAAATCTGCATTCGTCAATTCCATAATTAAGAAGCACCGGACCTTTTTTTGCATCCACAAATAATCCTGCCGCTTTGCTTAACACAAAATATCCGTGCGCCACGCGTCCTGTAAATATTGTTCCTTCCAGTGATGTAACATCTGTGTGCGCGTAAAAATTATCGCCGCTCACGTTTGCAAAATTAATTACATCAGCTTCAGTTACAGTATGCTTTGCTGTTATCAGCGTTTCGCCAATTTCCAGGTCTTCAAAATATTGCTTGAACGGATGAATATCTTTCTCAATATATTTCGCGCCCTGCTGATATTGATTGGACACATTGGTAATTGTTGTCGGTGATCCCTGGATCGCGGTACGCTGCAGGTAATGAAACACTCCTCGTTTCCCACCCATTTCTTCTCCGCCGCCCGCACGTCCCGGTCCGCCGTGAACAAGCATTGGCATCGGTGATCCGTGTCCCGTACTTTCTTTCGCGCAGTCCCTGTTCAGTATTAAAATTCTTCCGTGCATGCTTGCGGCGCCAAGAACATAATGTTTAGCAATTTTGTCATCCGCGGTAATTATTGAACTTACTAGTGAGCCCTTGCCCATTTTTGCAAGCGACACGGCATCATCAATTGTTTTGTACGGCATCAGCGTGCTCACAGGACCAAACGCTTCTATGTTGTGGCAGTCGATGCATTTAAATGGATCTTCATTCAGAAAAACAATTGGAGGCATAAATGCTCCTTTGTTTTTATCAGCTCCTTTCACGTCAAATTTTTCGAAATCGCCGATAATTATTTTTTGAGTTTTAGAAAGCTGTTCTACTTTTTCCTTTACTTCTTTCAACTGCGATTTACCGGCAAGGGCGCCCATTCTGACACCTTCAATATTCGGATCGCCAATTATATTTGAAGCGAGTCGTTTGCCAAGCGCTATATGCACATCTTCAATTCTATTTTCGGGAACTATAATTCTTCTTATTGCAGTACATTTCTGGCCCGCTTTGGTTGTGATCTCCCGAACAACTTCTTTTATAAAAATATCGAACTCCGGCATATCTGTTGTTACGTCGTCACCAAGAATAGCGCAGTTCAGTGAATCAGCTTCCATATTAAAATGCACCGACTCTTCAATAATACGCGGATGTGATTTGAGCATTTTTCCTGTATGCGCGGAACCGGTAAAGGTTACAACGTCCTGGTTGATCACATGATCAAGAATTCCATTTGCTGAACCACAGATAAGTTGCAATGCTCCTTCGGGAACAATTCCGCTGGCAACAATTTCTTTCACCACCGCTTCGGTGAGGAAAGAAGTAATGGTTGCGGGCTTTACAATTGCCGGAACACCTGCCAGCCAGTTCACGGCTATTTTCTCAAGCATTCCCCACACCGGAAAATTGAACGCGTTAATGTGTATTGCAACACCTTCTTTCGGTACACAAATATGGTGACCTATAAACGTATTTGATTTGGAAAGTTTCGCGACTTCTCCGTCAAGACAATATGTTTCATCCGGAAATTGTCTTCTCAGTGACGCGTATGAAAATAAATTTCCGATTCCTCCTTCAATATCCACCCAGCTATCCTGTTTGGTTGCGCCTGTTGCCCATGATACTTTATAGAAAATATCTTTCTTGCTCATTAAATGCAACGCAAGCGCTTTCAACATTAATCCTCTTTCGTGGAACGTCATCTTGCGCAATTTTGGTCCTCCAACGGTGCGCGCGTAATCGCACATCTTGCCAAAGTCCAAACCTTCACTGCTTGCAGTAGCAACAACGTCTCCGGTAATTGCATTATAAAGTTCCTGGCCATTTCCGGCTCCTGCTATCCATTTTCCAAGTGCGTAATTCTGAAGTTTCATTGTAAAAATTTAGTAGGCATTAAAGTTAAAATTTATGGCGGGATATGACAAACGGATCATCTTACCTGTGCTGATCGAAAAATATCGGATTCCCGTCCGGATCTACAATTAAAAAGTGCGCAGGACCGATTGTGTTTTCATTTGCTTCCAGGATAATATGCATTCCTTTATTTTTCAGATCGCGTTGCAGTCCGCGCACGTCATCGTTATTGAACGTGAGTGTGTTTTTTGGAATAATATTCTGGTAGAGGCCAATGGTTGTTTCTCCGTTTTTCATGATGATCAGTTTGCGTTCTACGCTTCCAAGGACAACACTGAAGCCAAGGTTTTCATAAAATGATTTGGACATAACAATGTCCTTTACATTTAAAGCCAGATGCGGACGACCAAGATTCATGATGTGAAGATTATGTTTTGAAAATTCGAAAAGTCAACAGTAAACGTTGCCAAACAAAACGAGCCAAAAAACTGTATTCAGTAAAATCAGGAAACCTGTTCTTTTTTTGAAAACCTGCTTTTTAATGCAGCAAATATCACCGGCAAAACAGAAACGAATACAATGCCAAGGACAACCTTTTCAAAATTCTTGTTCACCCACTCATAGCGTCCTAAATAATAGCCGGCAAGTGTTAATCCGGTAACCCAGAGTGCGCCGCCGCCAAGACAGAAAATTATGTACTTGCGGTAGTCCATTTTACCAAGACCGGCAGTAAACGGCGCGAATGTTCTTACAATCGGAACAAATCGTGCGAGGATTATTGTTTTTCCACCGTGTTTTTCAAAAAACTTTTCGGTCTTCACCAGGTATTCGCGTTTCACTAACTTAGAAATGAATTTCATCTCAAAGACTCTGATGCCGATCTTTCTTCCTACAAAATAATTGACATTATCACCCAAAATTGCAGAGAGAAAAACAAGCGCAATCATTACGCCAACATTTAAATTGTTTGCGGCAACTCCTGCAAGTAATCCCGCAGTAAACAATAACGAATCACCAGGAAGGAATGGAGTTGCAACCAATCCTGTTTCACAAAACACAATTGCGCAAAGCAAAAAGTAAAACAGGTTATGATTGTTATTGAGAAAACAGGTAAGAAAATCTTTTGTATGAAGAATAATATCGATCCATCCGCAATGTTCCTGGTTCATAATTCAATTTTAATATTTAGACATTGAAGGATCGATCTCATCTATCCAGGCCAGTATCCCACCTTTCAGGTTGTAAAGATTTTTAAAATTGTGCTGCGACTCCAGCGCCTGAATAACAGAAGCCGAACGTTTGCCGCTACGGCAGTGAACTACAACTTTCTTATCCCTGGAAATTGCTTCAGCTTTATCCATTACTTCCGCCATTGGAATCAATTCTCCACCAATATTACAGATATCATATTCGTATTCTTCACGAACATCAATTAGCTGAAATACGCTTTTGTTATCCATCATGTCCTTTAGTTCCCTGACGCTGATTTCTTGCATGGCTTTAAATTTTAAGAGTGTAAAGTAAACAAAATTCCAATGTAATCACAAACCATTACCCCAATGAAATGCGTTAATTTAAAACCGGTTTTTTTGGTTTAAGTTCTTCGTTCCATTTGAACCCTTTTAAAAAAAGGTCTTCTTCTTTAATGTCCTTAACCGGAAAAATTGTCGAGACGGGTTTTTTTACAAATGTGATCTTATTCATTCCCTTTTCAGATGAGGTAAGGACCATTTCTGAACATTCCGTTTTATTCATCCCGATAATTTTTTTATTCTGCTCAATGAAGTAAATTGCCTGTGCATTACCTTTTACTGTTATCCTGTTCAATTTATCTTTCACAAAAAATCCCTCTATGCTTCTCCCTTTTATCTGGTTATACTTAGCGCTGTCTTTTTTCTGAATTACGAAAGCATCGTCAACAAGCGTAAAATTTTTAATATTTTTTTTACCCGTAATTATTCTCACCTCGCGCGCGGTAAGCTGGCTTTCGCCATTCCATAATACCGGCGTATGATGCAGCACCATCGTGGAATCTTCGGTCTTATACACAATGCTGTCGCAACGGCCCTGCATATCGCTTTTATAGAACCTGCAATTGAACCAAGAACGCATCACACGCTCAGGTCCTGCAACATTTGACCAGACATAAAACGTATCGGCCCAGATGTACAAAGTGTCTTTTTCGAAATACTGTTCATACATCGGCTCACCTGTTACAAGTGACAAACCAAGATCTTCCCAATGCTCGGCCCTGCTGCCTTTCATTACTCCATCCTGTGAAGTATCTCTTATCTCTACATTTCCCATTGCAAGTCCGTAATTTTTTTTTCTCTCGTAATAAATACTGTCGCTTTTTAAATTCTGTTTTCCGGTATTCAGTTCTGAATTTTTTAATAACCTTCCTGTTTCAGTGATTGTGTTGTACCATCCCATCTCTGTTTTCACGGTGTTTGAATCAGATATCATGGTGGTTGGTCCGATAAAATAAACGACACGGGAAACTGTATTGTACTGCAATGTGTCGCCGCTCATCGTGTAATCAGGATTTTTCAGCTTTACATCGTATTTGAAGGAAAGTGTTTTGGAAGGAGAATGATAATAACCGTTTCTGCTGCTGAGCGTGTTGTCCTTGTTTTGAATTGTTCCACCCGAAAAATAACTCGCGGTGGAAGTATTCATGTCATATGTAAGAAAATTGGTAGTGAGATTCATGTCTTTCTCAATGCAAACAACGTTTCCCTGCAGCGTTGCAATTTTTTTAGCTCCGTCGTAATTTAATTTATCTCCGCCAATAAAAAGTGTGTCACCCTGCCGAACCGTAACATGACCATATGCGTCCATTGTATTAT
>CBIHPU010000225.1:0-6130 GCA_966211935.1 uncultured bacterium
TGATGAAAAGCAAACAGAAAAGTCAGGCCTCAGCTTTTTGCATAACTATACGGAATGTTGTTCCTTTACCTGGTTCAGATCCACGGACAAAAATTTCTCCGTTGTGATACATCTCGATTATCCGTTTGCAAAGAGAAAGACCGAGTCCCCAACCACGCTGCTTGGTGGTGAATCCCGGCTTAAAAACTGTTTTGTAATTTGATTTGGGAATTCCTTTTCCGGTGTCGGCGACGTCAATAACTACTTTGCTATTCTCTTCAGTAAGCGAAACATGAATACTTCCTTTTCCGTCCATTGCGTCTACTGCGTTTTTAACCAGGTTTTCAATCACCCATTGAAACAAAGGCACACTCATATCGACATACGCTTGATCGGTGGTCTTGGAAAAGTGGATTGCAATATTTTTTGAGGCGCGGGTTTTAAGATAGTCGAGTATGCTTTCAACACTTTCAACAATATTTTCTTTATGCAATTTAGGTTGCGACCCGATTTTGGAAAACCGATCTGTAACTACACGCAACCTGTCCAGGTCACGGATCATTTCTTTTACTGCATGCTCGTTTGCCCCGCTGCTTTTCAGGTATTCAACCCAGCCGTACAATGCGGTTAATGGGGTGCCTAATTGATGCGCTGTTTCTTTGCTCATTCCAACCCAAACCTGATTTTGTTCTGCTTTTCTTGATGTGCTGAAAAGTGTATACGCAATAAGCAAAAACAATCCGATCACAGTAAACTGAACCCAGGGATAATAAGTAAGTTGTTTCAGTAAAAAAGAATTTTCGTAATAAATTATGCAAGGCTCGTCTCCGATTGGAACAACTATTGGATCGTTTTCACTCGCCATTTCGCTAAGTCTTTCTTTAAGCTTCACCGGATCCTCTATGACAGTCGAAGGAACCTGTCCGGATGCAAGAACGCGCATTGAATCTTTTGCGCCGGTTTTCGCCATCATGATCACCGGCACAGCTGCTGAGTTATCTGCCACTTCTGTAATGAATGATTTTATCTGGCGTTCAAAAACCTCGCGCGTAAATTCATATAGTTTGGAATTTTTATAATAGAGATATTGTTTCCGTCCTTTGAAATAATCAAACTCAATAGGAGGGTGCAGGCGTTTCATTTCCTCCAACTGCTCGTTTATATATACCGAATCATTTTCGCGCGACGGATCAGGAAGATTACGAACTGATTTTTTTCCTCTGTCATCAACCAGAATTACTGGAACCGTGGTGTTGTTTTTTAAAACATCAATTACAAAAGTGTAATCAGAAGCCTCCCTTAATAATTCACGTGTGGCCTGTGCATACAATTCTGCCTTTTTTCTTTCTTCAACATTTGTCTGGGCGATAATATCGGTTGTGAATTTTACCAGTGCAGCTTTTTTCTGTGTTGCCTGCGCCCACAGACTTATTCTGTTCTTCTCATCCTCTTTCAGTTTATTTACCAGACGCTGCGTGTAGATCAGGGAAAAAGCTACAATTGCCGCGGCTCCCATCAGCAACAGGATCTTCCAGACAAGTTTGCGTGTGTAAATATTCTTCATCACTTAAGACAGAACGTAAATTTAACGAAGTTATTTTTATTAATACGAAAGATTGTTTTCGGTCCAAAGTGACGGTTTTTGACGACTAAGTGTGTAACAATTCTTAACTAAGTACCAATAATAAAATTTAATGCTTTATCTAATTTTAAATAATGCGCACATTCTTACTGTTATTTCTTTTTGTTTTAGCTGGCTGTTCAGATCGGGAACATTCCACATTTAGTTACTTTCAAAGGGAAGCCGGTTTGCTCAATGATAAAATGATTGTTCTTATTCAACCATTTGGCAAAATCAGCAAAGAGAAAATTGAACTGATAAAAACGGAAATAGAAGGCTTTTACAATTGCGGCGAAGTGCGTGTTGCAAATGCGCTTGATTTGCCCGCGATGGCGTGGTATGAACCACGTAAACGCTATGTAGCGGACAGCCTGCTGGTTTATCTGAAGAATAACAAGCCCGCAAATGTTGATTACGTAATTGGTCTGACTGATAAAGATATTGCTACCCGTAAAGGTGAAATTGAGAATTACGGAATTATGGGTTTGGGATTTTGTCCCGGAAATTTTTGTGTTGTTTCCACCTTCAGGGTAAAAAGCAAAGTGAAGAATGTACAGCACTTCAATGAAAGGTTTGTAAAGGTGTGCCTTCATGAACTCGGTCATAATTTTGGATTACCGCATTGCAATGAAAACGATTCCTGCTTTATGAACGATGCTGACGGAACAGTTAAATCAGTGGATAGAGAAAAAAAGTGGTTGTGTGAAAGTTGCAGAAAAAAAATTAATAATTATATAAAATAATTTTTCCCCGACTCTGAGACTCTATGACTCTCCGACTCCCAGACTCACCGACTCTCATACTTCACCATATAATGCAATCCAACGCTTTCTTTTCTCCTCATTGCGTGTTTGATGATCAGATAACCGATGCATATAAGGTTTCTTAATTCGCACAATTTGGTTGAGATGGTTGTTTTCTCATATAACGCCTCGTTTTCACGATACAGAATTTCAAGTCGGTCAAAAGCACGTTTTAATCGTAATTCACTTCTTACAATTCCTACATAATTACTCATGATCTGCTGGACTTCTTTTCTGCTTTGCGTTATGAGGATCATTTCTTCGGCGTGTTCAGTTCCTTCCGCGTTCCAATCAGGAATTGATTCTTTGTAATTTGTGTTTTTAGCGAGTTCGATTGATGCTTTAGCAGCGTGATGCGCAAAGACCAGTCCTTCCAGAAGGGAATTGCTTGCAAGTCTGTTTGCCCCGTGTAAACCGGTGCAAGCGCATTCACCAATTGCATATAAGTTATTAATGGTGCTCTTGCCGCTTTTGTCTGCAATAATTCCACCGCAGAGGTAATGTTGTGCCGGAACAACAGGAATCATTTTAATGAAAGGATCAATGCCAATGCTCATGCATTTGTTGTAGATATTTGGAAAGTGATCAATGAATCCTTTTCTATCGAGGTGACGGCAATCAAGATAAACGAAATCATCGCCACGCATTTTCATTTCGTTGTCTATTGCACGCGCAACAATGTCACGCGGTGCAAGACAACCGCGCGCGTCATACTTCTGCATGAATTCTTCTCCGTTCAGCGTTTTCAATATTGCTCCGAAACCGCGTACAGCTTCAGAAATTAAAAAGCTTGGATTCTCTCCCGGGTTATATAATGAAGTCGGATGAAATTGAACAAATTCCATATCTTTCACGTGCCCTTTTGCGCGATAGACCATCGCTATTCCGTCGCCCGTGCTGACGCGTGGATTTGTTGTGGTTAGATAAACATGACCCGCTCCACCGCTTGCCATGCAGGTTACTTTTGCAAGAATTGTTTCAATCTGGTTTGCCCGCGTGTCAAGCACATAAGCGCCGTAACATTCTATGCCAGGAGTCTGACTCGTCACAACTTCACCTAAATGATGTTGCGTTAAAATATCAATTGCAAAATGATGCTCGAGCATGGTTATGTTTGGATGCTTTCTCACTTTTGCAAGTAAAGCTCTTTCTATTTCAAAACCTGTGTTGTCTTTGTGATGTAATACCCGACTCTCACTATGTCCTCCTTCACGGGCAAGGTCGTAATCTCCTGTTTCTTTACGATCAAAATTTGCTCCCCATTCAATTAACTCTTTTACTCTTGCTGTGGATTCTGTTACTACAAGTCGAACTACTTCTTCATCGCACAATCCGGCTCCGGCAACCAGAGTATCCTGTATGTGTTTTTCGTATGAATCGTGTTCATATAACACCGCCGCAATTCCACCTTGCGCGTATTTTGTATTGCTCTCGTCTTCGCTGGCTTTTGTTACAATAAATACACTTCCGTGTTCAGCAACTTTCAATGCATAAGTCAATCCCGCAATCCCGGATCCTATAATTAAAAAATCTGTACTTCTTTTTTTCATATGTTGTTTCTCCTGTCAGCCAGCGTCTTAAATTTTCTTTAAAAGTAGACGGTGCCTTTTTAAAACGTAATTTTGTAATCTTAACGCAGCTAATTTAATAAAATGAACAATAACGATATTCCCTGGGAATTTTACGCTGAGGAAACGCCTAATCCGGAAGCGATGAAATTTGTCGGAAGTAAATTGATAATTACAAATGGCGCCACTGCGGAATACAACAATATTACTGAAACGCGTAAAGCTCCGCTGGCGCAGAAATTATTTGAATTTCCATTTACCAAAAGTGTTTTTATTTCCGGAAACTACATCACGATAACTAAACACAATTTTGTTGAGTGGAGTGATATTCACCATGAGATCAGGGATTTTCTGAACGATTATTTCAGGAAAGGCGCACCGATTATTCTTGAACTTCCAAAAAAACAAATGCCTGTTGACAACAGTTTCAAAGAAACAACAGATGTTTACACAGAGCATTCAATTCCTCAAAGTGAGATCGAATCGAAAATCATTGAGACACTTGACAATTATATTCGTCCTGCAGTTGAGTTGGATGGTGGTTTGATAACGTTCAAGTCTTTTAAAGATGGTAAAGTTACCGTGCAGATGCGCGGCGCCTGCAGCGGTTGTCCAAGCAGTTCAAGAACTTTAAAGGCAGGAATAGAGACTTTGCTGAAACGCGTTCTCGGCGATCAGGTGAAGGAAGTTGTGAGTGAGGATTTATAGGTTGAAAGTTAGAAAGTTTGGAAAGTTTGGAAGGTTTGGAAAGTTTAGAAAGTGCGCTATGTCCTGACCGTTAGCGTCAGGATTTGTAAAGTTCAGAGATTCCAGTCTGGTAGCGTCACTTTAAAAGTAAGTTATTGAAGTTTATTGGATTTAAATTTTCTCTGGAGAAATTTGCAATGTATATGGTAAGTTTTTTGTGTTGAAAGTTTAGATGACAATTAAATTTCTCGGCACAAAAGGTCAGATTCCATTAAGTCATAAAAGACATTCATTGCATTCGGGCTTTTTGGTGGATGATGTTATTTTGTTTGATTTGGGCGAGAAAAGATTTTTAAAGGAGGATCCGAAATATATTTTCATTACACATTTCCATCCTGATCATGCATTTTTCCAAAAAGAGAAGAAACCGCTGGGAATAAACACGCCTGTTTACGCACCTGAAAAAACATCGAAGCTTGTGAACGGAGTCAATGTAATGGACGGTCCCGTTAAAATTAAATCCTTTACGGTCACTCCGTTTCCTGTTACGCATAGTGATAAAGTAAAATCGTTTGCTTACCTGATTGAGAAGGCGAACAAAAAGGTTTTGTATACCGGTGATATTGCAGTAATCAGGAGTTCAGTTATCAAATCTCTTCCGAAATTAGATGCTGTTATTACGGAGGCAAGTTTTATCAGGAGAGGAGGACTTTTGGCAAAAAATAAAAAAGGAGAAACATTTGGACACGCGGGGATAGGAGAACTAATTGATCTTTTTAGAAATAAAACGCATCGGATAATCTTTACTCATTTCGGTTCCTGGTTTATAAAGGATGTTTACGCGGGAATAAAAAAATTGCAGTTATTTACTGATGAAAATTTAAATATAGAGATTGCATTTGATGGTGCGGAGTTCACAGTTTAAGCAAAAAACAATTGATTCGCTCCAAAATAGCGAAAAAGCCACTCGCGCATGTAGTGGCTTTTTCTGCTTCCGGGGTGGAATGCCAAGGTCAGTTGTCGACTCTTTTATCCGAATCCCTGCGTTATTTCGAAGATTTTCTGCCCTCAAATGTACGGTAATGTTTGGAAATGCTATTTGATGGTGGCTTGCAACAATAGCTGGCCGGTTTAGGGGCTTTGTTTGCGGTCTCTGGGGTTAAAAATGGAGTGGCGGGGCAATGGCTTAATTTTCAACGTGGGTAGTTTTAGCGAAATTTATGGTTAAATATTACCCTTATGAAAGAAGATACTTTGCCTACCAAAGAACTGCTTTTGGCAATCCCCGCCATGCGCAAACAGGCTGAAATGTTATACGGGAAAAACAAGCCTTACGAAGCCCTACTTACTGAAATTCTCAAGTATGATTATTACGATGAAAGTGAAAATGTCATTTTTAGGAATGGCAAAACCCTTCAGCAAGTACTTCAACTAAGTCCGACCAAATTCCGGCAACAATTACTACAAATTCA
>CBIHPU010000226.1:0-6121 GCA_966211935.1 uncultured bacterium
GTCGACACCCTGGGCAACCAGAAAAAAATGAATTACGCGTTGAATCAACCCAACAAGGAAGAATTCATTAAATCTGTTACTTCAGGTTTATTGCCTCCTCCTGGATATTTCGGAATGAATGTGGCAATGAACAAAAAAGGTTACGAAAGCTTTGATGAAGTATTTCAAAAAGGTATGAAGGCATTAAACGCCAACGAACTGGAAGCAGCGATGGAAGTTACCGACGCAGTACTTCTGGACGTAAGAGACGCCAATGATTTTTCAAAAGGATTTATTCCGCGTTCAATCAATATTGGTATCAGAGGTGACTTCGCGCCCTGGGTTGGAGCGTTGATCGTGGATGTTAAGCAACCTATCATTCTTGTCGCTAAACCTGGCGAAGAAGCTGAAACTGTAACACGTTTAGCGCGCGTTGGATTTGATAATGTGATCGGTTACCTGGAAGGCGGTTTTGAAACCTGGTTGAAGTCAGGAAAAGAATTTGATACCGTAAACAGAATTTCCGCAGATCAGTTCAAAACTGAATTACAGATTGGAAAGTCAACTGTGATTGACGTGCGAAAAGATACTGAATACGAGGCGGAGCATGTGGAAGAGGCATACAGCAGACCACTTGCTTACATCAATAACTGGTTTGCGTCTCTGAAAGCGGATGAAACGTTCTATTTGCATTGTGCAGGCGGGTATCGCAGCATGATTGCGGCGAGCATTCTGAAGTCGAGAGGCTTCCATAATTTCAAAGAAGTAGCTGGAGGTTTCAAAGCAATTACGGAGGCCGGCGTTCCTAAAACGAATTATGTGTGTCAGAGCAAAGTGATTAAACTGTAAAATTGAAAATTATAAATTATAAATGAAAAATTTAAGAAACGTCCTGCCTGCAGCACTGGCAATAATGTTCGTTACAGGAGGATTTTCTCAATCAAAACAAAAAGAAATGAAGACAAATAATTCAGCAACTTCAACAAAAGAAATTATTGTTGATGTAAGAACAAAGGGAGAATGGATGTATGACGGACACGCTGACTGCGCGGTGAATTATCCACTTGATCAATTCGATTCTAAAATAGAAGAATTGAAAAAATACGACAAGGTAATTCTGGTGTGCCGCAGTGGCGGACGGGCTGGAGTTGCGCAGATGAAACTGCTGAACGCCGGATTTAAAAACAAGATAGAGAATCTTGGTCCATGGCAGAATGTAACCTGCACACGCTAAAAATAATTTTCTCAGATCAAAGGGTTCGCTTTTCAAGCGGACCTTTTTTTTTGGTTATTTGAGGAAAGAACATCAAAAAATAATTCAGAAATACCAAAACGATAAGCCAGATCATTTTTTTAACGAATCTTTATTGCTATATGTAACAATTGTAACCGTTACCAACACCTCTCTCGCAATAAATTTGCAACACTAACAAATAAAAAATATTTTGAGAAAGTTGAAAGAGTGTAGCGAATATAAAAGTTGATCATCCGGTCAACACGTAAATCACCCGTACAGTAAAAACAAAAATTATCCTGAACAAGGACTGAATAGTTATTGCCTCAACTCAGCGACAACTCAAAAGAAAAAGAAAACCAATAAATAAAAAGAAAAAAGAAAGCATGAATTGGATTAGTCAACCCTGGCCCTGGTATATTGCTGGCCCGTTAATCGGATTAATTGTACCGATTCTTCTGCTGATCGGTAATAAAACTTTCGGTATCAGTTCTTCACTGAGACACGTTTGCGCTGCATGTGTTCCGGCGGATATTAAATTCTTTAAATACGATTGGAAAAAAGAAGTCTGGAACCTTTTCTTCGCGGCCGGAATTACAATTGGCGCAGGTATCGCTATCGCTTTCATACCGAATTCAGGCGACATTCAGGTAAATGCAGAACTCGCAAACGATCTCACACAATACGGAATAACAGATTACTCCGGTCTCATTCCATCACAACTATTTTCATGGCAAAGCCTTTTTACGCTTAAGGGAATCATCATGATTGTTGCGGGAGGATTTCTGGTCGGCTTCGGCGCGCGTTATGCAGGCGGCTGCACTTCAGGTCATGCCATAACCGGACTCGCCAATTTCCAATTGCCCTCGCTTGTTGCAACCTGTTGTTTTATGGCAGGTGGTTTTTTGATGACAAACGTTTTACTTCCTCTAATATTAAATCTATAATCTTAAATCAATGTCAGCAAACACAAATAATTTTCAGGTAACAAAAGAATACCAGGAGCGCGCATTAGACACCGTGTGCGTAAATGAGTCCCACCTAAAACATCCCTGGTGGTATAATCTTAAATATGTCTTGGTAGGCTTGCTGTTCGGAATTGTATTCGTAAAAGCAGAAATAATTTCATGGTTCCGCATCCAGGAAATGTTTCGTCTTGAATCATTTCACATGTATGGTGTAATCGGCTCGGCGGTAATAGTAGGTGCTATAAGTGTATTGATCATCAAAAAATTCAAAATAAAAACTATTCACGGAGAGGAAGTTGAATTCCATCCAAAGACTTTTAATAAGGGTCAGATCTACGGCGGACTACTTTTCGGTCTTGGATGGGCGATGACGGGAGCTTGTCCGGGACCATTGTTCGCGCAGATTGGAACCGGTACAACAGTAATTGCAATAAGTCTGCTAAGTGCAATTGCCGGTACCTGGGTATATGGATACTTCAGGGAAAAACTCCCGCACTAAAATTTAAATAACATGAACCTGCAAAATCAAAACAGCCAACCACTCATCAAAGCATTCGGTTATCTACTGAATTTGCTGATAATTCTTGTGGTCATAATTGTTGGTCTTACTATTGCGTTGATTCATTTTATTCCTAAGTCAGCTCCACATAATGAAGTGATGAGTCCGCAAGTTGCGAGCGTAAATGAAACTCTGCAACCTGTTGGAAAAAAAACAAGCTATTGGACCCCACCTGATACTTCAACACTGAAAAACATTTCAGATAAAGAAAAAATTCTGTACGGAAGAGAACTTGTTGCAAATACTTCACTACACTTTGGGCCAAACGGAAAAACTATTAAAGGTTTCACAAACGGACTCAACTGCCAGAATTGTCATCTGGATGCAGGAACAAAAGTTTTTGGAAATAATTACAGCGCGGTTGTTTCTACATATCCAAAATACAGAGCGCGATCCGGAACAACTGAAGATCTTTCCAAAAGAATAAATGATTGTTTTGAAAGAAGTCTAAACGGAAAACCGCTAGATGTGAACTCCAGAGAAATGCAATCTATGATCGCTTATATCAGCTGGCTTGGCAAGGATGTTGCGAAAGGAATTAAACCTGAAGGATCGGGATTGAAACAAATTACTTTTTTGTCAAGGGCCGCAGATCCGGTTAAAGGAAAATCTGTCTACGAACAGAAATGTCAAAGTTGTCATCGCTTTGATGGCGAAGGAACATTGAATGAAAATAAAACCGCTTATGTCTATCCGCCATTGTGGGGCGAGCACAGCTACAATACAGGTGCGGGATTATTTCGGATTTCAAATTTTGCAAGATTCGTAAAATACAATATGCCACTGGGCGCTTCACATGATAACACAATCCTTAGTGATGAAGAAGCATGGGATGTTGCCGCGTTTGTTAACTCACAACCAAGACCGAAAAAGAATACCAAAAATGACTGGCCGAAAATTACTGAAAAACCTTTCGATCATCCTTTCGGTCCTTATGCAGATGATTTCACGGAAGCGCAGCATAAATATGGTCCCTATCAACCAATAATTGATCACTACGCAAAATCCACAAAAAAATAAAATGTACCGACTTAAAATAATATTTGTGTGGATGATGGTATCGCTTGGTCTTTCCGCGCAGAATATTCACGACCATCAAATTTCATTAAAACCGAAAGACTCACTTTGTCTCAAAGAATGTTTTTTAGGCGCGCATTGGGAAGCGCATACGCGATCTTTACTGATGTCAACGATAAATGAGGGTTCATTGAAAGATGACTGGGCGCTTGCTTCGGGAGCCGGAATAGGTTTGCTGACTAAACCGCTTTATGGTTTCCAGGTTGGTGTAAGCGGTTTCTTTATGTATAATCTTTTATCGAGCGATATTGCTAAACCAGATCCGCTAACATTGCAACCAAACAGGTATGAATTGGGTTTATTTGATCTGCTGGATCCGGAAAACAAAAATGACCTTGACCGTCTGGAAGAATTATACATTAAATATACTTTATCAAAAAGTTCAATCACTGTTGGGAAAATAAATCTGAACACACCTTTTTTTAATCCGCAAGATGGGCGCATGCGTCCTACAATCGAAGAAGGCGTTTGGTTGAGTGTAAAAGAATGGAAAAAATTTGGAATAAACGGCGGATGGATTTGGGAAGTATCACCGCGATCAACAGTAAAATGGTTCACACTTGCCAACTCAATGGGCATTTATCACGTGGGTGTGAATGTCAACGGAAAAAAATCTGCTTACCTGAATAATATTCAGGGAAATTCGGGAGCGGCAATTGGAAATATTTATTTCGCGCCTGCAAAAAACATGAAGATCAATCTCTGGAACAGTTACCTGGAAAATATTATGAATACAGCGATGATTGAATTTGCATTTGAACAGCCGAGAGAGAAATTTAAAATTTATGAGAATTTAATGCTGCTGCACCAGGATGCAATTAACAACGGAGGCAACGGTGACCAGGAAAAAACATACATGAACAAAGGCGCGCAGTCGAATGTGATCAGCGCGCAGGTTGGAATAAAAAATAAAAAGGTCAACACAAATTTAAATTACACGCACATAACAGGTGATGGAAGATACCTGATGCCGCGCGAATGGGGACGAGATCCTTTTTACACTTTTCTTCCACGCGAAAGAAATGAAGGTTTTGGAAATGTTCACGCATTCATGACTAAAACTACATTGCAGCTTGCAAACAACAAATTAAAAACCTCGCTTGGGTATGGATATTACCATTTGCCGGACGCAAAGAATTACAGGCTGAATAAATACGGTATGCCCTCTTATCACCAGGTAAATCTTGATGCTACCTACTCCTTCGCAAAATTTTTAAAGGGGCTTGACATTACTTTTCTCGCAGCTTATAAATTAAAAAGCGGAGAAACTTATGATAATTATAAATTCATTTACAATAAGGTAAACATGGCGAACTTGAATTTTATTTTGAATTTTAAGATCTGAGTTTTCCGTTTACTTTATTATGCCGCGTACCATTCGCTCTTCCTTTGGTGAAAATCAATAAACGCATTCATAGATGAAAAGTACTGACTGATATCTTTCGATACGATAGAAGCTCTGTGATTAATTATCATTGGATAAGAAGAATACTTCCAGTTCTCAGGAAAAGAACATAATTTCTTTCTGACCGGTAATAAGTGAATATGTTTTATTTTTTCCGCAAGGTCAATTTCATCGATGATCAAATTTCTTCTAAACGGCTTAAGAAACAGGGCGCCCTGCCGCTTATGTTCCAGATTATACAAATTTGTGTATGACAAAAAACATCGTCTGAATTGCTTGCTTATCAGTTTCTGCGGTTCAATATTTTTGTTGTTTGAAATTTCAATAAGTCTTTTCTCCTCGCGGATCTTGATAATGAAATGATATTCTTTTGGAATTAAGTTGAACGCGAAAACATCAGCGATCGGAACAATGAATTCATTAAAACGTTCGAGAAAAAAAAGATAATTGCTGTGAGAATCGAAGCATTTAGTTTTTCCTACTGTCCGGTTGTAAACATGATACATTTCTCCAGGTTGTAATAAATAAAATTTGCTCATGAGATAATAGAATAAATATTTAACGTAAAATTATTTTTACGATGATTTGATCAAAAAAACTCTTATCAACATCTAATTATTTTAGAGGGTCGAAACCATGGATTAAATAAAATTTATTTACATAGCAAACTGGATTTCTGGCAATTATTGACGGTTAATAAAAATTCAATTAAGGAGATTTTACAATGATATTCAGGGAGCGTTGCACTGAACTAATATGTGCAAAGAAAGAAGGGAATAGTGAATGGATCAACTTATATATAGCTATATGATCAGCTGCCGGAACTTCGATAAAACCTGAAACATTCGTCGAAGGGGACGTCGACCGGAACGTCGACCGGAACGCTGACGAAAACGACA